>CAZTHW010000088.1:0-9580 GCA_964613595.1 uncultured Desulfobacteraceae bacterium
TTAATTCCTTAAAAAAATAAAAAAGATTGATCCGTGTAAAAATTTGAAACGCTCAGTTTAGGTGAATATAAGGCAGCGGTTGCTGATTTGCAAATATAATCTGCAGGCCGCGTGCGCAAGTGGTTGGACCCTGCAAAGGCTTCGATTCTTTACGGGCTTTTCCGCGGCGGGGCGTCGGGGGAAGTTTGCGCATATGCCGTGCGCTTTCGCGCCCGATGCATCTGCGCAAACCACCCCCGCCGTCCCGCCGGCCAACTCCCCGGGAAATTCGCCCATTGATTTCCGGCGGCTGCATCAGGGGGTGTCAACACCCCGCCTGCGGTAGAATTCCCGCCGGAATGCCGCGAAACGGTCTTCCCGGATGGCCTGGCGCATCTGCTCCATCAAGCGGGTGTAGTAATGCAGGTTGTGGATGGTGTTTAAGCGATAGGCCAGCAGTTCGCGGTTTCTGTAGAGATGATGCAGATAGGCCCGGCTGTAGCCACAGCAGGTGTAGCAGGTGCATCCCGGTTCTATGGGTTCAGTGTCTGGGCGAAACCGGGCGTTGTTAATGTTCATGGTGCCTTCAGCGGTAAAAAGCTGCCCGTTTCTGGCATTTCGGGTGGGCATGACGCAGTCGAACATGTCCGCCCCGAATCCCACCATTTCCACCAGATCCCCGGGCCGGCCCACGCCCATGACATACCGCGGCTTTTCATCCGGCAAAAGCGGCAGGGTGTATTGCGCGGTCTCGTGCATCAGTTCCCGGGGTTCGCCCACGCTTAAGCCGCCCACGGCATAGCCCGGAAAGTCGATTTCCGCCAGGGCTTCTGCGGACAGCCGGCGCAGGTTGGGATACATGCCGCCCTGGACAATGCCGAAAAGAAGATTGCCTGCCGTATCCGCACGATCCCATTTCTCCCGGCACCTTTGGGCCCAGGAAACCGTCAGGCGGTGGGCGGCTTCGGCTTGTTTTTCCGTGGCCGGGTGGGAAATGCACTGGTCCAAACACATCAGGATATCGGAATTGAGCCGGAGCTGGATGCCGACGGCATCTTCAGGGGTGATCAGATGGGAGGACCCGTCAATGTGGGACTGAAACGCATATCCGTCCTCCGTGATCTTTGCCATCTTTGCCAGCGAGTAGATCTGGAATCCCCCGCTGTCTGTCAGGATCGGGTGATGCCAGTTCATAAATCCGTGCAGCCCGCCGAAAGCCTTAATGATTTCACATCCGGGCCGCAGATACAGGTGATAGGTGTTTCCCAGGATCATCTGTGCCCCGCATGCCAGCAGTTCCTCCGGGGATACGGCCTTGACCGTGCCCAGGGTGCCCACGGGCATGAAAACCGGGGTTTTTACAGGGCCGTGGGCGGTATTCAGATTCCCGGCGCGGGCCTTTGTCTCGGACGAGCGGGCATGGATTTCAAAGACAGACATGGATTTTTCGGATTTCGATATTCGGATTTCGGATTTATGCAATGAGCATTGCATCGCCGTAGCTGAAAAAGCGATATCCCTTCTCCACCGCCTTGCGGTAGGCCGATAAAATGCGCTGCCTGCCGGCAAAAGCAGATACCAGCATCAGCAGGGTGGATCGGGGCAGGTGAAAATTGGTGATCATGGCATCCACAGCCCTGAACTGGTAGCCCGGGTAGATAAACAGGTCGCATTCGCCGTGGTGCGGAAAAATACGGCCGGATGCGTCCGCTGCATACTCCAGGGTGCGTACCGCGGTGGTGCCCACGGCCACGATGCGTCTGCCTTCATGCCGCGCACAGTTGATGCGTTCTGCGGTATCTTCGGAAATCTGGTAGCGCTCGATATGCATGCGGTGTTCCCGGATGTCTGAAACCCGCACCGGCATGAAAGTGCCGTAGCTCACATGCAGTGTTACGGGAACAATGTCAACGCCCTTTTTTCGCAGACGCAAAAGCAGGTTTTCGGAAAAATGCAGGCCGGCAGTGGGTGCGGCCACTGCGCCGTTTTGCGCTGCATATACGGTTTGGTAATTCAGCCTGTCTTCGGGCTTCGGGCCCCGGCCGTTTCTCTTGATATACGGGGGCAGCGGTACGCGGCCGATTTGCTCAAGCACCCGGTCAAAGGGCTGCCGGCTGTGAAATGCAACCGTGAAGGCGTCCTGGTCCGCGGATATCACCCGCCCGGTAAGCGCCGGGCCGAAAAGCATTTCCATTCCGGGTTTCGGTGCCCTGGAAGCCCGGATCAGGCACCGGCATTCAAACGTATAAGGCGCCTCACCCGTTTGCCGGCCGCCGGCATAGTCAATGAGCAGGACTTCGATTTTCCCGCCCGTGGATTTGCGTCCCATAAGCCGGGCCGGCATGACCCGGGTGTCGTTTACCACCAGCACGTCCGAAGGGCTGAGCAGCTGGTCGAGTTCAGCAAACCGCCGGTGCGCGGTGGCCCCGGTCTGCCGGTCAAGCACAAGCAGGCGCGCGGCTTCCCGGCGATCGGCCGGATGCTGGGCGATCCGGTCCTCGGGCAGCTCGTAGTTGTAATCCGCGATATTATAACCGCCGCCGTTTTCTTGCGGATTTTCTTCCGGGATCATCTGAAATAGCTCCTGCCGATATAAGTCAGAAACAGCCCGGCGATCATGAGCCCGAATCCGAACCGGCGCAGCATGTTATCGGGCAGTCCCAGTACGCGCTGCATCATTTCCTTCATGCGCTCGGGAAATGCGAAGTACGGAAGCCCTTCCACGATCATCACCATGCCGATTACGCACAGAAAAAAATCCATCCTTATTCCTCACCGTGTTTTTTGCCCGTTAAAATCAGTTACTATATCCGGCGCATTCCGGAGTTGTCAAAAATAAAAAGTTTCAGCGGAAAAGTTTCGGAGGACTTGAAAAACATCTCTCAACATGGCAGATAATGACATTACAGTTTAGTAATGATTGCCAGGGAAAGGCTTTTTTTGCGCTCTTGCGAAATTGCAATTCGTTGCCCTGACGGCGGTGCGGAAAAGCGGGTTTCCGAGCGGAAATCGAGGCTCGCAGAGGCTCCTGGAGCGAGGAAACTCCTTTTTCGCGCCGCCGATCAGCCAGGGCGCTTACGGATTTTCTTTGTTGCAAAAAACCGTCCCGGCGGGATAAACAGCTTTTTACGAGTTCATCAATGTTTGGTGTCTGTGAAAAAAGGATCCTGAGATGAAGTTTGAACCGGTGATCGGGCTGGAAGTTCACGCCCAGCTAAAAACCAGGACCAAGATTTTCTGCGGCTGTTCCACGGCGTTCGGGGCTCCGCCCAATACGCACGTATGCCCGGTGTGCCTGGGCATGCCCGGCGTGCTGCCGGTGTTAAACCAAGGGGTGGTGGAGTATGCCATGAAAATGGCTTTGGCCACAAATTGCCGGGTGGAGGGCACCAGCCGCTTTGCGCGCAAGAACTATTTTTACCCGGACCTGCCCAAGGGATACCAGATCTCCCAGTACGAGCTGCCCATTGCCCGCCACGGGCATGTCAACATTACGCTGGCAGACGGTACGGTCAAGCGCATCGGCATTACCCGGATTCACATGGAAGAAGATGCCGGAAAGCTGGTCCACGACCCGGACCGGCCGGTGAGCTACGTGGATTACAACCGTACCGGCGTGCCGCTGATTGAAATCGTGAGTGAGCCGGATATCGGCTCGCCCGAGCAGGCGGGCGCATATCTGCGCCAGCTTCGGGCCATCCTGCGGTACCTGGACATTTCTGACGGCAACATGGAAGAGGGCAGCTTTCGGTGCGATGCCAACGTGTCGGTAAAGCCCGAGGGACAAGCGGAGTACGGGACCCGAACGGAGCTGAAAAATCTCAATTCCTTTAAATTCGTGGAAAAAGCGCTGGCCTTTGAGATTGACCGTCAGGCTGCCGCCCTGGGCGACGGCGAGCAGATCATCCAGGAAACCCGGCTGTGGGATACGGAGAAAAACCGGACCGTGTCCATGCGCGGAAAAGAGGAGGCTCACGATTACCGGTATTTTCCGGATCCGGACCTGGTCCCCCTGGTCATTGACCGGGACTGGATCGAAAACGTGGGAGAAACGCTGCCCGAGCTGCCCGATCAGCGGCGCGTCCGTTTTATACGCGATTACGGCCTGCCCGAGTATGATGCCGACGTGCTCACGGTTTCCAGGGAGTTTGCCGATTATTTCGAGGACTGCGTCAGCCGGGTCAATACGCCGAAAACGGTAAGCAACTGGATGATGGGTGAGCTCATGGGGCTGCTCAACGCCCGCGGCCTGACCGCAGCCGAGTCCCCGGTCTCTGCAAAGCGCCTGGCCGGGTTGATCAAGCTTATCGAAGATGAAGTGATCAGCGGCAAGATCGCCAAGACCGTGTTTGACGAGATGGCTGATTCGGACAAGGCGGCAGAGGCCATCGTGGAGGAAAAGGGCCTTGTCCAGGTCAGCGACACGTCCGCGCTCGAGGAGATAGTTGCCCGTGTGCTGGAAAATCACCCGGATGAAGTGGAAAAATACCGGGGCGGCAAGAGCAAGCTTTTCGGCTTTTTCGTGGGCCAGGTCATGAAAGAGACAAAGGGCAAGGCCAATCCTCAGGTGGTCAACCGGCTTCTCAAGGAGAAGCTGGATCACTAAATAACTGGGCGCGGCTTTTCATTTCGGCCGGAAAGCCGCGCCTGTTGAACGCTTCAGCAGGCAGGTGAATATGGACAAGGAAAAAAGAAAAGACCAGATCATGGAATGTGCAAAAAAGCTGTTTGCCATTCACGGCTATTACAACACCCAGATTTCGGATATCATCCGGGAGGCCAAAATCGCCAGGGGAACCTTTTACAGGTATTTTGAACATAAAAAGGACCTGTTTGTCACCCTGCTGGAGAATTATTATCAGCAGTGGAAGGCCGGTATTTCCCTGGAAGCCCAGCAGCTTGACCTGCGCACCATTACCCCGGAGGACTATTTCCGCCACCGGGTCAGAAATTCGCTGCTGTTTTTTGCCAACGATCCCTACCTCTGCAAGATTACCCTTCGCATGGGCCTGGGGCTGCCCTCGGACATGGAGGGCTCCATTCAGCGCCTGGAAACCAAGATCACCGAACTCATTGAAAAAGACATAAAGCTGGGAATCAACAACAATCATATCCGGGCCGACATTGACGTGGAACTGACCGCCAACCTGGTGGTGGGCTCGATTCTGCGCCTGTCGTATTTTTATTTCGGGCTTGGCGAAGAAAAAAGCTCGAGGGAAGATGTCGAAAGAATCACCGAAAAAGTCGCAGAGATGTTTTTTCCGGGATTGTTTTTGAGATACCGGTCCCCTGCCATGGATTAATTTAAACGGTGTTCTTTTTTTCGAACCTCATGCTTGACAACATATTTTTTTTAGTCTAAGAACTGATATATCAGTCTACTTTTTTGCGTTGTTTGCCGCAGCGTTTAAAGCACATCCACTGTATGGCCGGATTCAGCGATGTTTTCGCAATATTCTTCCCACTTTTTTTGTCCCAGGAGGTATAAACGTGAGAAAATTCATCCTTAATATGCTGACTGCCCTGGTGCTGATTTTTGCAGGTGCCGGGGCTGCGCATGCGGGCATGGGCAATATCGCAACGACTTACGGGGTGCTGCCGACTGACATGGCTTCTGCCCAGGCCTTGTCCATATTCACCACCCAGCCTTCGGCCGCCTATTACAACCCGGCCAGCCTGGTCAAAGACAGGCAGGGGGTGTTTACATCAGGTCTTTTTTATGCCGATCACTCCCTGGAAGTGGAAAGCAAGGGCGGAAGCAATCCGCCGGAGCGGCAGGGCGAGGTGATCAACGACACCCCTTCCAGAAACGTGCTGCTGGGCGTGAAGACCGACCTTTCAAGTCTGACCAAGCAGAATCATCCCATATGCTTTGCTTTTATGGCAGGAGTGGAAAAATACGGCACGGAAATGATGGCCTTTGGCTCCGAGACCTCGCAGGATGCCCAGTACTTCAAGTATGACAAGCAGCCGCTGTTTATCCGTCTGGCCGGCGGCACCAAACTCTGGCGGGGCATTGATGCCGGCGTGGGCCTTTCAATCGAGCTGCACAACGAGGCCGAGCTTGTTGCACAAACCGATCTGGCCGGCAATACGGAATACGAAACCCTCAACGTGAGCGCGGAACCGGATCTGCAGGGTATTTTGGGAATCTCCGTGGATCTGCAGGAAACATTCTGCCCCCAATTCAACTGCTGGCTTGACGGTACGGAAATGGCTTTTACTTACCGCGAGGCCTCCTATGCCAAGACCTCGGTCAAGGCCAACACGGTCATTCCCGGTACCATCCCGGAGCCGGGGCTGTTTTTAAACATTACCACCATCGACTCATACAAGCCCGAGACCATTGCCTGCGGTTTTGCCTGGGCAAATGAAACCCTGCGCGTGGGCATCAGCGTGGAGCAGCAGCGCTGGTCTGATCTGGAAGATGAGTTCGCCGATGATACGATAAAGGACCAGGCTAACTGGGATTTCAAGGATGTTATCGTGCCCCGGCTGGGCGTGGAATACAGGCTCACGGATAATTACACCCTGATCTCCGGGGTGGCATTTGAGGAATCTCCCATGGAAAATGAGCGCTCCCTGGATGTAAACTACCTGGACACGGACCGATGGATCGGAGGTCTGGGCGTGTCAGCCAAATTCCGGGATCCGTGGCTGCTGGCCTATCCCCTGCAGATTGATCTGGGTTACCAGTATCACTGGCTGGAAGAGCGGGATTTTGAGCTTACCCATACAGATGCCCCGTCCAATCCCTACGAGACCGTAACGGCCAAGGGCGAGGTGCACGTACTGGCCGGCGCCATTACGCTGACATTTTAAGAGGAGGGAGTCATGCGTAACATTCGAGTTCTCTGCATCTGCCTGGCTGCCATATTGCTGCTGGCTGGGTGCAACGGTGATGATCAGACAGCGGATTACAGTAACTGGGAAACCGCAGATCTTTATTACACCTATCCGTATGACGGACAGAAGGAGGTTCCGCTGCATGCGCCTGTGGTACTGCGTTTTTCAGACCCGGTGACATCCGAAAATCCCGAAGAGGAACTGACCCTGACCTTGACCACAGAGACCACAGACGGCCAAAGCACGGGTTTTTCCCTGAAGACCACTGAAGACGGCCGCAGTCTGGTGCTCACCCCGAATGCGCCCCTGGCGCCGGCAAGCCGATACGTGCTTTCGGTTGGTCAGCTCGAGACCGAAATCGGTGGGGCGCAATTTCCGGAAGGCGGCATATCTTTTACCACGCGCGCGGCAGAAAACGGGCCCCAAAGCACGATCACCTCTGACGCCCCGTATCCGGAAGACGGGCCTTTCCAGGTCGCCCGCATGATCCCGGACGGGCAGGATTTGCAGTTTATGGATTTTTCCACCATCCGCCTGCAGTTCACCCAGCCCATTGACAAAAGCACCGTGAAATACGGGAATCTGGACGGGGGCAATACGGTGGTCCTTGAAGATAATCAGGGCAGCGTTGTGGAAGCAAACGTGATCACCAGCGGTTCCTATATGACGATTGACCCGGAGCCGGAGCCTGAGTATCTCGATTCTTCAATATCTTACCGTCTGCGCCTGGGCAGCGGGCTTCAGAGTATTGCCGGCATTCCGCTTGCTCCGGGATTCTACAGCGACGGCTTGGTGCTGCAGCCTCGCAATTCAGCTTCTCCCACAGGGGATCGTGCCGTTCTGGTCCAGAAAACCCCGGTCTCTGATAGCGTGGAAAATGAGCAGTGCTCGGAAAATTGCACCTACACTTCTCCGCTGACCGGCATGCCGATTAATTGCGTGCCCATGAAGGCGGTGCTGTTGGGTCATGAAGGCAACAATACCCAGCAGACCGGCGATATGCGTGCGGAACTGGCCTATGCGCCCCATTATCCGGATGTGACCCCCCTGCGGATTCCGCGCGGCAGCCTGCTGACGGGCACGAACATGCAGGTCAACATCGGCGGCGCGGTGCCTGCCGGATATGAAACCAAGGATATCTCTGTGAAATTTGTTTCCGATGCCAGCGGGTACCTGATGCCCAACCCGTATTCAGACGACACGGCGGCGCCCCGCCAGATCCGTATTTACATGGATATCGCCATGAATACCGAGGGCGCCAAGGCAAACGGCGCGCTGAGCCAGGATCTGCTGCATGTGCAGCTGGTGGGCACCTCCATTGTGGAAAACGGTATCATGATGATCAATGCAGTGAGCGTAATCGAGCCAAGGGTGCTCGGCCTGGAAGAAGGCTACGGAATTCTCTCGCTTCACATGGAATCCTACCTCGACCAGGAGAACCCACCTGATAATATAGAAGAGGACACGACATCCCCGCAAGTGCAGTCCTGGATGCCGGGCGGCGACGACAGTGATACGGCCACGGAAAACGCAAAGGAGATCCGGCCGGGAGATCCGATTATTCTCAATTTCACCGAACCCCTGGACCGAAATACCATTCAGGCGGCTGTTGATAACACGACGCTGATGGTAAAGGCAGACGGCGATGTAATTTCATTTGATTGGCATCTCGACGGGGCCACCCTGGTGATCCGCCCCGACGGCGGCCTGAAATACGGCACCACCTATGACCTGAGCATTCCCAGCACGGTGACCGATATTGCCGGCAACCTGCTTAGCGCAAATTTCAACCGTTCGTTTACCATGCCCGAATACGTGGAGATCGACAATGATGGTGACGGAAGTATTGATGAACGCGCTCCCATAGTATTGACGGCATATCCGGGTTATCCGTGTGCCAATACCGGACCGACGAATTTCACTAATCCTACCTATCAGGGCCGCGTGGTTGGTGGGGACTTATCCACCGATGACGGGGATGAGATGGATGATCGGCTCCCGATAATGGATCTGCCCGCCAACCGGCCCATAAGGGTTCAGTTCTCCCAGGTTATGAAGACAAGCTCCATTACAGCGGGGAACAGTTTTGTGGTGCAGCAACGTGAAAACGGGGCATGGAATGATGTGTCTGGCCGGCTGGAAAAATTCCCGCGCCGGATGCGTTTTTACCCGGATACGCCCTGGCAGGACGGGGTGTTATATCGCTATATTCTCCGCTCCGGCCCGGATCAGATTGTTGACGAATTCGGGAACCCCCTGCAGACCAATCTGCTGGAAGCTCCGGGGGCCACGGAGGCCGGCCCGGACCTGGTAAACTATTTCCACGGCGCTCCGGAAACCGATTCGGTGTTCCAGGTATTGCGGAACCTGCCCACCATTGACGTGAACAGCAACTTCGTACATGACGCCGGGGAAGATGCCCCTGTAGATAGCGGGCCGGTGTCGGATTTTGTGGATGTGGATACAAGCGGCACGTATGAGAATGTTGTTGAAAACGAAAATTACATTGTTGAAGAAAATTCGTCCATGCTGCGAATCGGTGAGGAGACCGAGAATGCGGAGGCTTTCTTTGGTGTACGAGACGAAGGTCAAGGAGAACTTGAGGATTTTCTCTGGTATACTCATGCACTAAATGTTGAGGTGGTGGGGCCGGCTGCGTATGATGGCTATGATACCGATTATGACGGGCCTGCGGTCAAGGTGAATGTTTATCCCACCCGTTTGGTGGGGGCAAATATGAATATGTATATAGAGC
>CAZTHW010000089.1:0-9531 GCA_964613595.1 uncultured Desulfobacteraceae bacterium
TGTGACATCTTTCAAATTTGCCGATATAGGTCCGGTCCGCGCCCGTAAACGCCCCGCGTTCATGGCCGAAAAGTTCGCTTTCAAACAAAGATTCCGGTATGGCCGCGCAGTTGATTGCGATAAAGGGATTTTCCCGCCGCCGGCTGTGATGGTAAATCGCCCGGGCGGCCAGTTCCTTTCCGGTCCCGCTTTCTCCTGTGATCAAAACCGGGACGTCTTTTTCCGCAACCTGGCCGATGAGCTTGTAGATCTCCTGCATCATCCGGCTGTTGCCGATCATCTGTAGCGTGTTTTCATCTTCGGGGGGGGACGGCACAGACGACGGGGCAGGAAAGCGAACGATTTCCTTCATCTGGCGGTTGACCTGCAGGGCCTCGCTGACGATCCGGCTTAGGTCCTTTCGCTCAAAAGGCTTGATCAGATAATCGTATGCCCCGTATTTCATGGCCTCTATTGCCAGGTTGGTGGTGCCGTAGGCAGTAATGATGATCACGGGGGTCTTGATTTCGTTGCGCCGGATTTCGGCAAGAATGTCCAGGCCGTTTAAGTCCGGCATTTTGTAATCCAGCAGGATCAGGTCAAAGCGGTCTTTCCCGGTTTTTTCAATGGCCTGCCTTCCGCCGGAACACGCGGTGACCGCATAGCCTTTTCTCTGAAAAAACCGGCGCAGAAAATGCACCAGCCCTTCATCGTCGTCAATGATGAGTATTTTTTCCATGGTCTTCCTGCAGGGGGTGGCCGGATTTGAGCGGAATAAAAAGGATAAACACGGTTCCCTTGTCAACCTCGCTTTTCACCCGGATCACGCCACCGTGATTTTTAATGGTGCTCAGCACCAGCGGCAGCCCCAGGCCGGTGCCAGAGGCTTTTGTGGTATAAAACGGTTCAAACAGGCTCTCCATCTGGTCTTCGGAAATCCCGGGGCCTGTATCCCGGATTTCGATCCGGGCACAGGAAACCGGGGTGCCGTTGTTTTCAAAGCGGTCTTCCGATGCTGCCACGCAAAGGGTGCCGCGGCCGGCAACCGCCTCCAGGGAATTGACCATCAGGTTGACAAGCGCTTCTGCCAGCAGCTTTCTGTCGCCCAACACCGGCGCAAGATTCCGGTCAATGTCGGTTTCCAGAGCACATTCCTGGCGGTTTGCCAGGGGGCGGATCATGTAGATCACGTCATCGATAAGCGCGGGCACGTCTATGACGGAAAACACCAAATCCTGAGGCTTGACAAAATCCAGGAATCGGTTGATTGAGGTCTCGATGCGGTTGATCTGTTTCATGGCGACCCGGTAGTCTTCCTCATCCTCCGGGCTGGAGCTGATCTGATCCTGTGCGGATTCCAGAAAAAGTTTCAGCGATGTCAGGGGCGTTCGGATCTCGTGGGCCACGGCCGCACCCATTCTGCCCATGGCCGCGAACTTTTCGGAACGCTCGGCAACACGCCGGGTCTTTTCCAGGATCATGTCGGTTTCCTTGAGTTCGGCTTCCTTTATCCCGACCTTTTCCTTGAGATGATTGTGGCGCTGCTGGAGCTTTTGATACATGTCCTCAAAGGACCGGTAAAGCATTCCGATCTCGTCGTTTCGCTCGGTTTTGACAATGGGCTGATCAAAATTCGAATCCGCTATCACTTCGGCGTACTTGCTCAGGTTCCGGATCGGACTGACGATGTTGTAGGAAAGCATCCAGGTCAGCATCATGGCGCTGCCGATACACAAAAACACGGTCAGGTAAATAATTGATTTCAGCGTGCTTGCACTTTGAAAGGCTTCCTCGCGATCCTGTTCCACCACCAGGTACCAGTCCGTGCCGCCGACCCGTTTTGAAGTGCCCAGCACCTCGATGCCACGGTAATCCAGATAGGCTTTGTCCCGGTCTCTTTTTTCAAAGATGTTTTTAAAGCTGCCGGACCTGGAGATATTTTCCGTCAAAATCCGCTCTGGGTCCTTGTGGGCCAGAAACCGGCCTTCCTCGTTGACAAGGTAGCACTCGCCGGTGGCGCCCAGGGAAATATTGAGGATCAGATCAATGATTTTGCTGGTGCCCACCCGGCCGTAGATGGTTCCGGCGGATTGGCCGTTTTGCCCGGGTATGGGGGCGGAAATGAAAAATGAGGACTCCTTTTCCTCGGATGCATATGTAATGGCCGAAATATGCAGGGCATTTTTTCCCGTCCCGGTATTCCGGGCAATATCGGGAAGCCTTCCTACAGCGGTTTTGCTGGTTTTGTAGACAACGCGACCGCTGTCTGAGACCACCGTCAGGTCCTTGTATACCCCGTATTTTTCCTGCACAAGTTCAAGATAGTCTGAAATACGCGCCGGTTCCATGTATTTCACAGCCGGGCTGCCGGCCATTACTTCCAGGTCCGCCTTGCGCTCATCAAGCCACCGCTCGAAAATGGCGGCCTTATCTGTTGCCGCGTTTTCAAGCTGCCGCATGACCATGCTGCTGATGAGTTTTTCCGTGGTCTGTATGGAAAACCAACCGATAATCGCCAGGGGGACAAGGGCGAGCATCAGAAAGATGAGCATTACCTTAGTGCGCAGTTTAAACAAAAGCTTTTCACCTGTTTGCGCAAATCAGAAACAACACTTCCGCATTTGTGCCAAAAATTTTTTCCTTTCGTATTAGCAAAATTGACCGGCAGTATCCAGAAAGAAAACATGTTATGCCTGTTTTCCACGGGTTGCCTGCCGGCGCTGCAGCATCTAAAATGTCTTGCCCACGCCCACGCCGAAATGAAACCGGGGGAAGCGGCTCTCCCGGGGCTCCCACACCCACAGATCCCCTTTGATGACCGGGTGTTGGTACAAATAATCGCCAATGGCCCGCTTTTGGGCACCAGTGATTTCGCCCGCAGCGGTCACCAGTTTTCCGGGCTCATATATCTCGGGATCAAGAAAGGAATCGGATCGAATCAGAAACCGGCCGGCCGAGGCCTTTTCCGGCTGGGGACGTTTTTCCCGGTCCAGGGGGTATTGCACCACGGTGATCTCGGAGCAATCCGCCAGGTTTTCAATGCCGACGATCTCACCGCCGAGGATAACGAACTCGCCGGCATATGCTTCCGGGTCGGCCTGAAGGGTTTTAAACTCGCCTTTCCAGCTCACCCGGTCTGTGACCTCCGGCGGGATTTTCGATCCGCACCCGGCTGCGGCCAGCACAAACACCAGCATTGCTGAAGTCAAAAAATACGGGATTCGCATGATCCGGATACCTCCTTTTGTTTTTTGCCCGGCACCCATTTTGACGGCTTTTTTTGCGCCCCGCTGGCAAGCGCCTTGAAAACATCTGCCGGATGTTTAATTATAAACCTAAACTGAGCGTTTCAGATTTTTAAAAACAGTATTTTGTTACGGAAAATGATTTCGAAAAGGCATACACCAATGATCCGGAAACGTTTAACCCAAAATCCAGCCATCACCCTGCTGATCTGCGCGTTGATCGCCGGGCTTTTTTCCGGCTGCTCGGTCATATCCCGGGATATCCGGCAGGAAGCGGCAGAAGAGGTGGCCTTTGCCTCCCTGAAACGCAATACAAATGCATATACCGGAAAAACGGTAATCCTCGGGGGCTATATCCTGGAAACCCGCAATCTCGCAGATGAAACCAGGATCACGGTTTTGCAGGCCCCGCTGGATATCAGCGATAAGCCGGCAGGGCGCGACCGCTCCGAAGGCCGTTTCCTGGTGGTCCACAACGGATTTCTGGACCCCGTGATTTATGAAGAAGACCGAAAAATCACCGTGGCCGGAGAAATCACGGGAACGCAATCCGTACAGATCAACCAGCATGAATACGCCATGCCGGTGCTCCGTTCACGCGAGATCCATCTCTGGCAGGAACCCAAAGAGCCTCGTCACTACTATTACGATCCGTTTTACCCGTGGCCCGATCCCTATTTCCGGGACCCTTATTTCCGGCACTGGCGCCATCCATACTTTTACCGGTAATCCGTTCTCCGGAGAAATTTCCCGCCGCCGGCCTGCAAACCGACTCCTGCAAGGAAGCTATGGCTGGGGGTAAGAATCCAGATAATCATTCACGGCTTTGCCCAGCCAGTCAATTACCGCGCCCAGGTGCGCCATGTTGGTCATGCCTTCGGCGTCTTCAAGCACATCGCCCTTGTTAAAGCCCATGCCGATATTCCAGTAAGTCGAGCCGGGCACGATCATCTGGGACATCAAAAACATGTGGTTAATGGTGTCAAACACGTGGGTGGCGCCGCCGCGCCGGACCGCGGCCACGGCCGCACCGATCTTGCCGCGCAGCAGCACCCCGTTTGCCTGGGACACCAAGCCGGATCGGTCCAGCACGGCCTTGAGCTCTGCACTGACATCCGTAAAATACGTAGGCGAGCCCATTATCAGGGCGTCTGCGCGATCAATTTTTTCCATGACCTGGTTGAACATATCCGTGTCCACAGAACACCGCCTGTCGCGGTTTTCAAAACACTTGTAACAGGCAATGCAGCCACGGATGTTTTTCCCGCCCACCTGGATTAATTCGGTTTCCCAGCCGGCCTTTTCCAGGGGCGCGAGCACCGCCTTTAACATGTTATACGTGTTTCCGTCCTTGCGGGGACTTCCGTTTACAGCCAGTGCGTACATAAAAAACCTCCTTGCAGTTGTCATCCTGTTGATTCGCAATTTCCGTCGCAGTATCTTCAAACAAAACCAAAGCCAAATATAAGCCTTTTGCCCGCGCAGTTCAATGGAATGGCGAAGAATTGGGACAGGGCGGGACGGCGGGGTGGTCCGGCATTCAACTACGAAGACGATCCGCTATTTTCCGAACCCTTTGGAAGTTAAGTGAACTTCACATTTCATTAGGGCGTGCTTCTTTGAGTGCCGGGCTTCCCCGCCGGCCCGCACTGCGAAAGTCGTTTATGACACGAATTTCTTTTTTTGCAGGATGCCGCAAAAACCGCGTATTGCCCCGATCAATGTTCTGTGCTACGAAATCCGGTATGATCATCATCGATTTTGAGGCCTCCAGCCTTCGCAAAAACTCCCATCCAATCGAGGTGGCCTGGGGCGAGCACCCGGATGCCATCCGATCCTTTCTTTTAAACCCGGATTACATGGCCGGCTGGACGGACTGGAATCCCAAAAGTTATGAATACCACGGGATATCGAGGGAAACCCTGCGGCGCGAAGGTATCGATCCCCGGCTGGCGGCTGAAAAAATGATACAGGAACTGGCCGGAAAGGATGTCTATTCCGATGAACCGCGATATGACACCAGGTGGAAAAACCGGCTGCTGGCGGACTCGGGTTTTGACACTTCCCTGATCCGGATTCTGGATTTAAACCTGTATTTAAATCAAATCATTGCAAAAGCATCCGGCTGTAAAACACTCGGAGACTATATCTGCGATTTTTCCTGCTCCAGGCAGGTGAGCAGACACCGCGCCGGTGAAGACGTATTCTGGTTGCTGGAATTTGCAGCCTATATCCAGCAATGCCTCTGCAAGCAAAGCAAGTAATCCCGGCGTCCCGGAAGGGCGCTGCCTTGCAACTTCCCAGATTTCCTGCTAAAGTTTTTATTATTCATTTCCGGATGGCACACAGTGATATCCGATTTATAATCAAAATAGGACAAATTATCCCCGGTTCAATGGCCCGGGCCGAATCACGGAATCAACCCTGACTGCGCAAAGGAGATCGCCCGTATGAATTTGAATGCCAGATCCGGCCTTGCTATTGCCGCCTTTTTTGCCGTGGTTTTCAGCCTGCTCGCCATGCCGCTTGCCGCTTTTGGATCTGACACCGGTTTTGCAGCGGCAGAATTTGAAGCCTACGGAAAAATTGAACATTTCACGTGGAAAGAATATGCCAACGGAGAACAACTGCTGGAGGAATCCGGCCCGATCTACGGCGCCGGCGGAAGAGTCCGGATTCCTTTAACAAAAGCCGTAACTGCAAAATTCAGAGGCGAACTTTTTGGCGGCAGGGTGGATTATGACGGTCAGACGAGCCCGGGGAACTATCCGCTGACCACGGATACTGATTACGCGGGAGTCAAGCTGGAAGCCGATGTGGGCGTGGACCTTGCGGCAGGTAAAAAATCCGATCTTGGCCCTTTTGCGGGCTTCGGGGCGCGGGCGTGGGAGCGGGAACTCCAGGGCAACACATTCTGGAATCCGGATAGCCAAACAACCGAATATGCAAGAGGCGTCACTGAACGATGGCGGAACTATTATGCCCGGGCCGGCATAAACGGTGCCCACACTTTTTCCAGCAGTGTAAAAGCATTTGTCACAGCAGGAGTCAAGATCCCGATCTACACGGAAAACGAAGCGGAGTTGACGGACTCGGTCTTTATTACACTTGAGCCCGGCAACCGGGTATCCGGATTTGCCGAGACGGGACTGGAAATCGGCATGGTAAAGCTCAGCATTTTCTACGAGGGGCTCCGGTTTTCCGAATCCGACCGGGTGGCCTTTGGAAACGACTATTACTACCAGCCAAAATCAGAAGCCGATATATTCGGCATCAATGCCGGTGTCACGTTTTAAAAAATCACGGGACAGACTCATAAAAAGGGAGAATCCCAATGCAGAAACAGGTTTGCAATAGTCTGGCAGCCATCCTGGCTTTGTGCACAATACTGATGTTTTCCGGCTGCGCCCCGGGCACACGGGTGGTGCTGGAAAATGACCCGGGCTACCCGGACCACCGGGAAAGAAACTACGAGCATCACCAGGCCCGGGGCGGCCCGCCGCCCTGGGCCCCGGCCCACGGCCATCGGGCCAAAAAGTATCGGTATTACCCCTCCGCACAGGTCTATTTTGATACGCAGCGCGATGTCTACTTCTACTATCGTGACGGCGACTGGCGGGTTTCCGCAAGCCTGCCGGGCCGTATCCGGGTGGACTTGGGAGAACATGTCACCCTGGAAATGGGCACGGATCGGCCCTACAGGTACCATTCCGAGGTTGTCCGGCACTATCCGCCGGGTCACGCAAAAGACAAAGGCAGGGGAAACGATAGGGGCAGAGGCAGGGACAAGGAAAAACACCACTGGCAGTAAACACCTCCCTGCCCGGAGAACTCGCCGGTTTAAAGCATCCCGGCCAGTTTCATCCCGGCCAGCACGGTTTTCTGCATGAACTTTTCGTCCGAATCCCCGGGATTTTCCAGGCCCATGCGCTCCAGCATGGGCACGGCATTCTCAGGCGGTGTATCCGGCATCTGCTCGATCATGGGGCCGAGTTCATCAGCGCTGTCACTGCTGTACTTCTGCTTTAGCACCTTGAGCGAGTGCGCCAGGATCATCTCCACGAGATCGAATTCCGAGCCGAACGGAAACGGGCCGAATTCCCCTTCTGCCTTATATGGCTGCAGCAGCGCAGAAATCCGCTCGGGCGTATTGTTGCGGTATGCCTCCGGGATCTTGTAATCCGCATCGATCTTGTTGTGCTTCTTGGCCTCGGACAGGAGTTCTTCCTGGAATCTCGAATCAGTGATCCTGAGCATCTCCTTGATAATGTCGCTGTCGCACTTTCCCCGGATGTCGGCAATGCCGTATTCGGTTACCACGATATCCCGCAGATGGCGGGGAATGGTGACGTGGCCGTAGTTGTACACAATATTGGAAAGCACTTTTCCGGATTCCTGCCGGGTGCTTTTGATGAGCATGACCGCCCGGGCGTCAGGGATGGCATGGGACATGGCCACAAAGTTGTATTGACCGCCCACCCCGCTTACCACCGTGCCGTCCTCGAGCCCGTCTGAGACAATATGGCCCAGCAGCGTGGCTTTCATGCCGGTGTTGCAGAACCGGGCATCCTTGCGCTGCAGGGTCCGCAGGTATTCATTTCCGTAAAGTTGATTGGCCACTTCCACCCCGACCATTTCAAACAACTGACGTTCGGCCTCAGGCATGTCACGCAGCGTATCGTAAAAATCCCGGGGGCCGATAAAAAAGCTGCCGGTGAGCACAGCCCCGTTTTTCAAACAATTGCCCAGGCAGTTCTCGCTGACTGCCGCCAGGTTTTCGGGATCATCCAGGTTGGCTGAAAAACGGCGGCCCTTGGGGGTTATGATCTCCCCGTTTTCATAGGACAGATCCTCCCGGAGCACCCCGAAATGCTGCAGGGACTGAAAATCCTTGCGCGTGATATACGGATGCAGCACCTCGTGGTCAATCATCATGGAAAGTATCTCCGGCGGAATCTGCTCGGCGATCAGCCCCTTATTGAGCAGGGTCTGGATACCGATGTGGTGATACACCCTGCGCTTGATAATACCGCTTTTATAAAGCTGCAGGAAAGCGTCCACCAGCATTTCGGTGGATCCATAGATCCCCTGCTCAAAAGGACCCGTACCCCCGATTTCCCGGATCAGGGAGGGGTAGCTCTCTTCGATTCCGGCATCCCGGATCACTTTCTGATAAACATCATTTCTGTTATGGCGCATATCCAGAGTGCTGGCAATGGCATCGCCAAGCGCGCCGATTCCGATCTGCAGCGTCCCCCCGTCCCGGATCAGGGCGCTGGCATGCAGGCCGATCATGTAGTCCGGATCATTTACCGGCATGCGGGGTGTGTTAAACAGGGGCTGATCGCATTCGCCCGTGTCGATAATAATGTCGTATTGTTCGGGGGCGATCTCGGCGTCTCCGTACATAAAGGGAAGGTGATAATTGACCACGCCAATGCACAGGGCCTTTTCTCCATGCTGCCGGAGCTTTCGAAATTCCGAAAGGGCCTCGATAGTGGTATCCGCGTTGCAGGATGCGCTGTAGCACCGGTGTCCGTTGTTGTCGTTTCTGGCGAGCATGTTGGCATAAATCCGGTTGCCGTTGATTGTGCAATCCCGAACGACGTGCGTATAATTGGTGCTCATGTAATTCTGCTGCATTACCGGGTTATTGTTGTAAGCCCCGGCCTTGCAGTAGAGCTCGTGGATCCTGATATTGGAAGGAAGTTCGTTTTTCCGGAGATCGGTGAGGTAATCCAGGTCTGGCACGCCTTCGTAGACGCGGTTGACAAAAGGCTCGAGAAACCGGCGCTCCAGTTCGTTTGTCCAGGAAGGCTTTTCCAGGGAAAGCGCGGTAAAAATAGTAAGGCAAAGCCCGGCATTCCTTTTAACCCGCTGATACAAGGCATTGACCAGGGGAACCGGCTTGCCCAGGCCCAGGGGCGGCCCTATGGTAATCTCGGGCCCGAACTCGTCGACGATATAATCGACACATTCTTCAATGCTTAAATACAATGGCTTTTTCGTGGATTCCATACACGCACCTCAAATAATTGATTTTCCCGCCGCTTTTGTCATCTGCGGACATTTCCCGCCCACCGGATGAAAACCAGGATTTTTAACAAAACACGGGCCTGGGTGCAAGAAGAATTTAATAAAAAAATCAGCAAGTTTCGATGAAAGCCATTTATTTTTAAAAACACTGATAACATCTGAAAAACAGGTTCTTCATCAGACACAGTCGCAAAAAGGGGACAAATCTATTTTTTCCCTAAATTGAGCGATTTTCAAGTTTGCCGCATATACAAGGAAGATGCAGACGAGC
>CAZTHW010000090.1:0-9297 GCA_964613595.1 uncultured Desulfobacteraceae bacterium
AACCAGGATTTTTTGTCAAGATCAAGGAAGGCGAAAATTTTAACCGCAGGCATACGCGAAGTATTCTGAGGATTAAAATTTGAGCCTGACACAGATATTGGCGAAAAAGACGGTTTTCGTTCAGGCACTATTTAAATTATTGTCAT
The DNA here is from genome assembly GCA_964613595.1 of uncultured Desulfobacteraceae bacterium. GTDB lineage: Bacteria > Desulfobacterota > Desulfobacteria > Desulfobacterales > Desulfosalsimonadaceae > Desulfosalsimonas. The sequence continues at coordinate 147 of CAZTHW010000090.1, forward strand.
ATCAGCCTTATAAACAGGGAGATCCCTCATGGCAGAAAACAATAAAAAGGATCAGAAGGCAAATGTCATCGAGTTGTCCGACATTGCGGTGGGGACTTCGGTTGAAGACGAAGCGATCATTGAATTGACCGAAGAGGTTGTCGATGAGGCCAGAAACGGGATTTCCGGTGCTACCCGGGACGAGCTGGAGGACTCCAGCGAGCTTGAGCTCGACAGGCAAATGCCTTTCCCGGACGAACACCCCCGCCAGACCGAAGACGCCGGTCGAACCGAGGCATCCGGGATCCAGGAAGCGCCTGACGCAGATCTTTCTTCTGAAGTTGAGGATATCACCCGGGAACTCGATGATTACTTTCCCCCGGATGCAACGCCGGGTGCAGGTGACACGGCTCATACCGGCGCGCCGGTAGACCGGGAACCCCAACCCGGCCAGGAGCCGGAGGCCTCCTTTACCGAGGCGCAGCTTGAAGCCGCCCTGGAACGGGTGATTGAAAAAAAATATGCAAATATCATCGAACGACTGATTAATGAGGCGATCGAACAGCGACTGCTTGAGGATATTGAAAAAATCAAGGAGCTTATACTAAACCGAAACGCCGGCCCGTAAAAAAATAAAAAAGATTGATCTGTGTAAAAATTTGAAACGCTCAATTTAGGACATTGTAACTTCTTTGAAAGATGGGGGTTTTTCCAATCCCCATCTTTTTGATTTTAAACGCGGAACAAGAATTCTGGAGCGGAAAAATGGGGGGTGAAACGCTGAGCAAGGGGTACCAACCCCGGGACGTGGAAGCGCGCTGGTATGCATACTGGGAAGCGCAGGGATTGTTCGAGGCCGGAGAAAGCAAAACCAAAAAACCGTTTTCAATCGTTATCCCGCCGCCCAACGTGACCGGCGTACTGCATATGGGACACGCGTTAAACATTACCCTGCAGGATATCCTCTGCCGGTACCGGCGGCTGCGGGGGGATAACGTGCTCTGGGTGCCGGGGACCGATCATGCCGGCATTGCTACCCAGAACGTTGTGGAGCGCCAGCTTGCGGAACAGGGCCTTGACCGGCATCAGATGGGCAGACAGCGGTTTGTTGACGCGGTATGGGACTGGCGCGAAAAATACGGCAGTGCCATTATCCGGCAGCTCAAGTCACTGGGGGCCTCCTGCGACTGGAGCCGGGAGCGCTTTACCATGGATGACGGCCTTTCCCGGGCCGTACGCAAGGTCTTTGTGGAACTTTACGAACAAAACCTGATTTACCAGGGAAGCTATATAATCAACTGGTGCCCCAGGTGCCAGACCGCACTTGCCGACATCGAGGTGGAACACGAGGAACACCACGGTCACCTGTATCATATCCGTTATCCTTACCCGGGCGGCAAGGACGGCCCGGTAGTGGCGACCACCCGCCCGGAAACCATGCTGGGGGATACGGCACTGGCGGTCCATCCGGATGATGAACGCTACAAATCCGTGACTGCGGACCGCGTGATCCTGCCGTTGACCGGCCGGGAGATACCGATTGTCCGGGACGAGTACGTGGACATGACATTCGGTACCGGTGCCCTGAAAATCACGCCGGCCCACGATCCCAACGACTTTGAGGTGGGCCGGAGAAAGGGACTGGACAGCCTGAAGGTGATCGCGGACGACGGGCACATGACCGCCGAGGCAGGCGATTTTGCCGGCATGGACCGGTTTGAATGCCGGGAGGCCGTTGTCGAAGCCCTTAAGAAAGAAGGGCTGCTGATTAAAGTCGCGGATTATCAGCACAGTGTCGGCCACTGCTACCGGTGCAGCACCGTGGTGGAGCCCAACCTGTCGCGGCAGTGGTTTGTAAAAACCGGCCCGCTGGCCCAAGAGGCCGTGGAGGCGGTGCGGCAGTCGCGCACGCGGATTGTCCCGGAAAAATGGGCCAACGATTATTACAACTGGATGGAAAATATCCGGGACTGGTGTATTTCCAGGCAGATCTGGTGGGGCCATCAGATTCCGGCCTGGACCTGCGAGGGCTGCGGAAAACTCATCGTTTCCATGGAAGACCCGGCCGAATGCCCGGAATGCGGCAGCAAAACACTGGTGCGGGATCCCGACGTGCTGGATACCTGGTTCAGCTCGGCGCTCTGGCCGTTTTCCACAATGGGCTGGCCGGAGAAAACCGATCTGCTGGATATATTCTATCCCACCTCCGTGCTGGTGACCGGGTTTGACATCCTGTTTTTCTGGGTGGCCCGGATGATGATGATGGGCATTCACTTCATGGAAGAGGTCCCGTTTTACGACGTCTACGTCCATGCCCTGGTCCGGGACGAAGACGGCAAGAAGATGAGCAAGTCCTACGGCAACGTGATTGACCCCATGGACGTGATCGAAAATTACGGCACCGATTCCCTGCGTTTCACCCTGGCCGCCTTTGCCGCCCAGGGAAGGGACATCAAGCTCTCGGAAAAGCGCATCGAGGGTTACCGGCATTTTATCAACAAGCTGTGGAATGCCGCGCGCTTTTCATTCATGCACATCACAGCGGCCCATCCCGAATTTGACCCGGAAAAGCTTTCTTTGCCGGACCGGTGGATTTTATCCCGGCTGAAGCGAACCATTGACGGGGTCAGGCAGGCCCTGGACGGCTACCATTTCAATGACGGGGCCAATACTCTGTACCGGTTTGTATGGCACGAATTCTGCGACTGGTACCTGGAGGCGGTCAAGCCGGCCCTTTACGGCAATCTTGATGACAGTGCACAGGAGGCCTCCAGGGCCGCGCTCTGGCGGGTGCTCCATGATACCCTGATCCTGCTGCACCCGTTTATCCCGTTTGTCACAGAGGAGATCTGGCATAAACTGCCCGGTACCCGGGATTCGATCATGACGGCATGCTTTGCCGGAGAAGATTTCAGATACCCGGAGATTTCCGTGGACCCGGCAGCAGAAGCCGACATGGAGTTGATCATGGGCGTTGTCACTTCCGTGCGCAACATTCGCGGGGAGATGAATATCTCTCCCTCGACTGCACTGTCCGTGCTGGTGCAGGCCGAGGACGCAAAAACCCGGCAAACCGTGGAAAGCCATCGAAACATGATCTCCACGCTGGCCCGGCTGCAGGAGCTGACTGTTGAGACATCCGGGGAAAAGCCCGGCGGCTGCGCCACCGCAATTGTGGCGGATGCTGCGGTATCGGTCCACCTCGAGGGGGTCATCGATTTTTCAAAGGAAATCGAGCGCCTGGACAAGGAAATCGCAAAGCTGGACAAGGATATGGCCGGGTTGGGCAAAAAACTGGAAAACCCGGGATTTTTGTCCAAGGCCCCGGCTTCGGTTGTCGAGCAGGTCCGGTGCCAGTACGAAGAAGAGGCGGAAAAGCTTGAAAAGCTCCGGAGCAATAGAGAAAAAATCAAAGCCATCGAATCGCACCAGTCATGACGCATCCTTTTGAAATGCCGGATTCCCGGGCCGTGGATCAGTTGATCGAACTGGCCATTGCAGAAGACATCGGCCACGGCGACATTACCACCGAACCGCTCGGCCTTGGCCATGCTGCCGGTCAGGCCCGGATCGTGGCCAACGAGCCGCTGGTGATCGCCGGGCTTGACGTGCTCCGGCGGGTATATGAAAAGCTCGGCTGCAACATATCCTTTCAAGCCCGGGTCGAGGAGGGCGCGTGGGTGGCCCCGCAAGACGTGGTTGCCGAGCTGAAAAGCGATATGCAGAGCCTGCTGCTTGGCGAGCGCATTGCCCTGAATTTTCTCCAGCGTATCTCCGGCATTGCCACCCACGTAAGGACCTATGTGGACACGCTGCCGGAATCCGCCATCCGGTTGACAGATACCCGGAAGACGGTTCCGGGATGGCGGGTGCTCGAAAAATATGCCGTTCGGGTGGGCGGTGCATACAACCACCGGATGGGCCTGTATGACGGCGTACTGATAAAGGACAACCATATTGCCGCTTGCGGCGGGATTGCTTCTGCCGTGCAGCGCGTGCGCAGCCGGGTGTCTCACCTGATCCGCATTGAAGTGGAAACCGAAAGCCTTGAGCAGGTCGAAGCCGCCCTGGCAGAAGGCGCGGATGTGATTATGCTTGATAACATGACGCCCGGGATGATTGCCGAGGCGGTTGAAATCATCGGCGGCAAGGCCGCGGTCGAGGTTTCCGGCCGGGTGGACCGGCAGCAGCTCGGGCACTTGAGCGGGCTGGGCGTGGATGTCATATCGTCGGGCGCCCTGACGCATGCCGCACGATTTGTAGATTTAAGCATGTGCATGGCGCCCTTTGAATAAGGGGCCTGTCACGGGAGCCCAAAACACTGCTGTAGGCCACATCCATGATCCCGATCCGAGACACGGTTCCGGCAAAACACTATCCCCTTGTCACTCACGCCCTGATTGCCGTGAACGTCCTGGTTTTCCTGGCCCAGCTTTCCTACGGCCCCCAGGAGATCCAGCGGTTCATATTCACCTACGGCCTTGTGCCCGCCCGGTATACGGTCGGGGATGTGGCGGCCTATTTTTCGCTGCCCCAGCAGGTGTTTTCCCTGTTTTCCTTCATGTTTGTTCACGGCGGGTTCTTCCACCTGCTGTTTAACATGTGGATGCTCTATATCTTTGGCGACAATGTGGAAGATCATCTGGGTCCGTTTTTTTTCCTGATCTTTTATGTAGCCGGCGGGCTGAGCTCGGGCTTGGCCCACTTTTTTTTGAACATGGCCTCCACCACGCCGGTGATCGGCGCCAGTGGGGCCATTGCCGCGGTCATGGGCGCCTATTTTATTCTCTACCCGCAATCGCGGATCCTGACGCTGATCCCGATTCTGTTTATCCCGCTGTTTGTGGAAATTCCGGCGTTTTTCTTCCTGGGGCTCTGGTTATTCATGCAGCTGTTAAATGCTGCCGGCCCGCAGGCCCAGCAGGCCGGCATTGCATGGTGGGCGCATATCGGCGGTTTTGCATTCGGCGTGGCCGCTTTGAAATTGTCCTCCCTGCTGCCTGCCGCACAAACCCGGGACGGCTACCATCGCGGCGCCATCCGGCGTAAAAAAAGCGACCGGCTGCAGGTTATCAGGCCATCTCCTTCCGGGGAATCGCCGGATTTGTATGAAACCGTCCGGGTAACCCCCTATGAAGCCGCCGCCGGAGCGGTAAAGCTTGTCAATATTTCCCGGGGGCTCCGGAAACAGATGTATCGACTCCGGATTCCTGCCGGCATCCGCGACGGCACCGTGCTGCGGCTCAAGGAGCAGGGCCGGGAGGACGGAAAAGGAAACCGGGGCGACCTGTATTTAAAGGTGTCCATTGAACAGCCCTGGCAAGGAAAACGATAAAGGGCGGGCCCGCTGTTTCTCAGGGCGGCAGCAGGGAAACCCGGTTTTTTCCTTTCTCCTTGGCCATGTACATCGCCTGATTCGCCCGTTTGACCAGATCACTTAAGGCTTCGCCTTCGCCATAGGCGGTAACCCCGATGCTCAGGGTCAAAGGCTCGGCCTCGGGCGGAAATGCCGGATTGGCGGCATTTACCTGGCCCATGAGTCTTTCTGCCGCCTGGACGGCTGCGGTGGAATCGGTTTCGGGAAGAATCACTGTAAATTCCTCCCCGCCCAACCGGTAGGCCGAGTCGGTGCTGCGGAGATTTTCGGAAATCTGTCCGCCCAGATTGGAAAGAATGCGGTCGCCTTCCGGGTGCCCGAATCTGTCGTTATAGGTTTTAAAGCTGTCAATATCGATAAACAGCAGGGACAGGGGGTGATTATAACGGGAGTGCCGGCTGATTTCGAGCTCCAGTTGCCTGTAGAAATGCCGGGAGTTATACAATCCGGTCAGATCGTCGGTGATGGAAAGCTTCTTGAGCTCTTCCCTCATCTGCCGGCGCTCGCGTTCCAGGTGCCGTTCCCGAATAAGGCGACTTAAACGAAGCCGCAGCTCCTCGAACCTGACCGGCTTGAGCACAAATTCGTCCGCACCCTTGTGGATGGCTTCTTCGAATGAATAATCATCAATATAACCGGTCATGATGATCACTGCGGTATCATATTTTTTCTTGACCGTCTCGGTGAGTTCCAGTCCGTCGATACCGCTTAGCAAAATGTCTGTGATCATCACTTCGACGGTATTTTCCTTTAAAAATTCCAATGCCTCTTCGGCTGTTTGCGCAATAAATGCTTGATATTCAGGCAGGGACAGATATTGCTGGACAGCATCCCGAATGACAAAATCATCATCAACAACCAGTACATTATCACTCATTGCTTCTCGGTATCGTTTTGGTGCGATTCATGTTTTAATCCCTTGTCTGCTTGACAGGGGGACGGCAAATTGTTAAGCATTATGAATTTTATTTTTACCCCACATGCTCGGTATTGTCAATTTCCTTTATACAACCTAAATTGAGCGATTTTCAAGTTTGTCGCAGATACAAGGAAGATGCAGACGAGCTATAGTGGACTATGCGAGACTGCATCTGACGCAGTAGATGCGGCAAAATTGGAAATCCCGGAGGGTTTCAAATTTTAACACCTAAAAATGGCTTAATTCCTTAAAAAAATATAAAATATTAATCCGTGTAAAAATTTGAAACGCTCAATTTAGGTACAACAAACTTTTGAGATAAGTCCCCTTATATGGAACACATTCGCAATTTCAGCATCATTGCACATATTGATCACGGTAAATCCACGCTTTCCGACCGCCTGATCCAGACCACGGACATCGTGTCCGAAAGGGATTTCAAGGACCAGATGCTCGATACCATGGATCTGGAGCGCGAGCGGGGCATCACCATCAAAAGCCAGACCATCTGCCTGCCGTATACCGCCAAGGACGGAAATCTGTATTACCTGAACCTGATTGACACCCCCGGCCACGTGGATTTCTCCTACGAGGTGTCCAGAGCGCTTGCCTCGTGCGAAGGCGCATTGCTGCTGGTGGATGCAAGTCAGGGCGTGGAGGCCCAGACCATTGCCAACCTGTATCTGGCACTGGAAAACGAACTGGAAATCATCCCGGTGATCAACAAAATCGACCTGCCGTCTGCGGATATCGACAAGGTGAAAACCCAGATCGACGACGAACTCGGCCTGGATCCGGACAGCGCCATTCTGGTTTCAGCCAAGCAGTGGCTCGGCATTGAAGAAATCCTGGAAGCAATTGTCAACCGGCTGCCGCCGCCCAAGGGGGATCCCGACAATCCGGCCCGTGCGCTGATTTTTGATTCGCACTATGATCCGTTCCGCGGCACGATCGTCCATTTCAGGATGCTTGACGGCACCATCCGGGCCGGCGACAGAATCATGTTCTGGTCCAACAAGGCCGAATACACGGTCGAGGAAGTCGGCATTTTCCAGATCAAGCGCGTGCCCCAGGACAGAATTACCGCCGGCCGGGTCGGATACATGGTCGCCGGGATCAAAACCGTCAGCGACACCAAGTCCGGAGACACCATTACCGTCAAGAACCGGCCCTGTGATGCGCCCACACCGGGGTTCAAGGAGCCCAAGCCCGTGGTTTTCTCCTCGATCTACCCCGTGGATACAGACGAGTACCCGGACCTGGCCGCAGCCATGGACAAGCTCAAGCTAAATGACGCCTCCCTGGTCTATGAAAAGGACTCCTCTGCGGCGCTGGGTTTCGGATTCAGGTGCGGCTTTCTCGGCTTGCTTCACCTGGAAATTGTTCAGGCGCGCCTGGAGCGGGAATACGGTCTTTCCTTGATTGTTACCGCCCCGTCGGTCCAGTATGAAATCGGGCTGCACGACGGCACCCGCATGATCATCGAAAACCCGGCACACTACCCGGATCCGACGGATATCGCCTATATCCGGGAACCCTACATCCGGGCCGCGATTATCACGCCCAACACGCACATGGGGCAGGTCATGCAGCTGTGCATGGAACGTAGGGGAATTAATCGGGATTACCAGCATTTTGGCAGCGGGCGCATGGAAATGGTATTCGAGATGCCGCTTGCCGAAGTGGTCTACGATTTCTACGACCGCTTAAAGACCGTGACCCAGGGGTACGGCTCGTTTGACTATGATATGCTCGATTACCGGGAATCGGATATCGTCCGCATTGACATCCTGATCAACGGCGAACGGGTGGATGCGCTTTCCCAGCTCGTGCACCGGGACAAGGCCACAACCCGGGCCCGCCAGACCTGCGAGCGGCTCAAAGAAGAAATCCCGCGGCACATGTTCAAGATCGCCATCCAGGGCGCCATCGGCGCCAAGGTGATCGCCCGGGAAACCATCAACGCCTACCGCAAGGACGTTACTGCCAAGTGTTACGGCGGCGATGTCACGCGAAAACGGAAGTTGCTGGAAAAACAGAAAAAAGGCAAAAAGCGGATGAAGATGGCCGGCGAGGTGATGATTCCCCAGAGCGCCTTTATGGCGGTTTTAAAGGGCAAGGAGTGATGGCACCATAAAAAGTTCAATATCTGCGTTACGCGCAATTTCTCAGAATTTCACGTACGGCCAAGTACGCTGCATTCTTCGAAATTGCGCAAGCCTTGATCTTGAATTTTTTACGGCGCCATCTAAAATCAGACTTTTCACGAGTTCATCAGGAGTAAGGCAAAAACCCCGCAGCACCCGGAAATCAAGAGGCGAAACCATTGTCCGGGTGCTTCGGGGTTTATTCTTTTCAGTCAGCAAATTCAAAGCGGTTGAAAAAGTACCCGATCTCGAATTCCGCGGTCTGGGGAGCATCCGAGCCGTGTACGATATTTTTTTCAATGTCTGTTGCAAAATCGCGCCGGATGGTTCCCTCTGCGGCTTGTTCGAAGTTGGTGGCGCCCATCAGGCTGCGGTTTTTTTCGATCACATTGTCGCCCTCCAGGACCATGACCACGATCGGCCCGGAAGACATGAAGTCGGTAAGGCTGTCAAAAAAAGGCTTGTCCCGGTGCACGGCGTAAAATCCCTGGGCCTGCGCCTTGTTCATTTTCAGCATTTTCATGGCGACAATCCGGATGCCGTCCTGCTCGAAACGCTTTATGACCTCGCCAATAAGGCCCCGGCTGACGCCGTCGGGCTTGATGATGGATAAGGTTTGTTCCATGGCTGCTTCCTTTCTTTTTTAAAGATTGTTAAAGTTAAAGATGATGAAGTCGTAAAAAGCTGTTTATCCCGCCAGGGCGGTATTTTTGCAACAAAGGAAATCCG
>CAZTHW010000091.1:0-9105 GCA_964613595.1 uncultured Desulfobacteraceae bacterium
CATGGGTGCAGACCACGTGTCCATTCCGATTGGCCCGCAGCTGCCAGTCCATGATATCCTGTTCTGCGACCTCCACCACGAATATTTTTTGCTCACCGGCCCGCTGGTTGTATTCCGAGACCAGCCGGATCACCCGGGGCATGGATACCGGATTGCCGATCATGGCCGCCTGGGCCACGCTGGGTTTTACCTGTACCGGCTCGAACCGGCGCTTTTCCGGATCCGGTTCCAGGTAGTACTTGTAAACCGGATTGGCATGCTCGGACTGAACGCCGATAATCTTGGGCAGTTCATCAATCAGCCCGATTTCGTAGAACTTGAGAAACCCGCTGATGATGGCGGTGATATTGCCGGCATTGCCGATCGGGGCCACGACCACCTTGTCGGTCATTTCATATTCGAATTCCTGGGCGATCTCGTATGAATACGACTCCTGTCCCAGGATGCGCCAGGCATTCTTGGAGTTCAGCAGCGCCACGTTGTAATTTTCAGACAGATGCTCCACGATTTTCATGCAGTCGTCAAAAACACCCGGTATTTCAAAAACCATGGCACCGCTGCCAAGCGGCTGGGACAACTGCTGCGGGGTTACACGCTTATGCGGCAAAAGAACGGCGGACTTGACATCGGGCTGCAGAAAAGAAGCATACAGCGCGGCAGCCGCAGAAGTATCCCCGGTCGATGCGCAGACCGCAAGCACATCGGAAACATGGCCCTCCCGGATCAGGTACCGGATATAGCTCAACGCACTGGCCATCCCCCGGTCCTTGAATGATGCGCTGGGATTCTGGCCGTCGTTTTTAAAGAAAAACCTGGCACCGGCTTTTCCCTGCATCCGCGCATTGGCTTCCACCACCGGGGTATGGCCCTCGCCCAGCCATACCACGTCATCGAGCGGCAGAATCGGCCCGATAAATTCGTGATACCGATAGATCCCGTTTAAAGCCGGGCGATTTAACATCCGCCGATAGTCGAAAATGCGGCGCCAGGTCTGCCCGGAAATCTGTTTTAACCGCTCAAATTCCGCGTCATACAGCAACAGCACATGACCGCATTCCGGGCAGGTGTAGAGCAGATGCAGGATACCGAACTGTGCATCGCAGTGCAGGCAACGGTAGATCAACTCGCCGACGGGCTCCGGGATCAGGTAGGGCCGGATATCGTCTGGGAAATCTTGCAGTCTCACAGTGTAATGGTTTCCTTGCCGCCCATATACGGCCGCAGCGCTTCGGGAATGATGACGCTGCCGTCATCCTGTTGACAGTTTTCCAGTAATGCGGCCACAGTCCTGCCGACTGCCAGCCCCGAGCCGTTTAACGTATGTACCAGCTCGGTTTTTTTCCGGGATTTGCGCTTGAACCGGATCCCGGCGCGTCGCGCCTGGAAGGATTCAAAATTGCTGCAGGATGAAATTTCCCGGTATTTTTGCTGGGCCGGCATCCACACCTCGATATCGTAAGTCTTGGCCGAGGCAAATCCCATGTCCCCGGTGCACAGCAGCACCACGCGATATGCAAGCCCCAGCTTCTGCAGCACCGTCTCTGCGTCGGCCAGCAGCCGCTCGAGTTCGTCATAGGAGTTTTCCGGGGCCGCGAATTTAACAAGTTCCACTTTATTAAATTGGTGCTGACGAATCAAGCCCCGGGTATCTTTTCCGTAGGAGCCAGCCTCGGCCCGGAAACACGGCGTGTAAGCCACGTAATATTTCGGCAGATCGCTTTCATCGATAACTTCGTCCTGATGAATATTGGTTACCGGCACCTCGGCGGTGGGAATCAGGAAATACTCCCATTGTTCGAGCTTAAACAGATCCTCTTCAAACTTGGGCAGCTGGCCGGTACAGGTCATGCTGTGGCGGTTGACGATAAAAGGGGGCAGCACTTCGCTGTATCCGTGATCGTTGATATGCAGGTCCAGCATGAAATTAATCAGGGCCCGCTCCAGCCTGGCCCCTGCGCCCAGGTATAGCGGGAACCGCGCTCCGGCGATTTTGGCGGCGCGCTCAAAATCCAGGATGCCCAGCTTTTCCCCCACGGTCCAGTGGGGCTGTGGTGCAAAATCAAACTCCGGCCGCACGCCGACTTCCCGGACCAGTGCATTGTCAGATTCGTCCTGTCCCGCGGGCACGCTTGCGTCCGGCACGTTGGGGAGCCGGATGAGAATTTCGTTGATCTGCCTTTCATAATCGGCCAGCGCCTGTTCCAGCTCCTTGATCCGGGCCCCCACCTCCCGCATTTCGGCAACCCTCTCGTCGGCATTCTCCCCTTGCTTTTTCATGCCCGCGATTTCATCGGAAACCACGTTCCGGCGGTGCCGGAGCTGTTCCATTTCATTTAAAATCTTGCGGCGCTGCTGATCGGCCTGCTCAAATGTGGACAAGTCGGCTGCATCCCCGCGCTTTTCCAGGGCATCGCGCACCTCGGAGAGATTTTGCCGCACGTACTTGATTTCCAGCATAAAATACCTATATTAAATAATTTAAGAAAATAAGGGGGTTGTTCGTAAAAAAACTTATCATAGATATCATGCACGCCTTGTTTCGTCAATGATTATTGCAAATTGCCCTGTTTTAGGCTATAAGAAACTAGCTGTTCTCATACCGGGAGAAATTCCATGGAAGATATCAAGGATAAAAAGATGAAACTGCGGCAGGAAGCGAAAAACCGAATCAATGCCGTTGCGAAACCGGAGCTGGCGGAGAAAAGAACCCGCATTGAAGAACAGCTGTTTGAATTTGCCAATTTCAAGGAAGCCCAAACCATTTTTTTCCATGTCAGCCGGGGCCCCGAGGTCAGCACGGAAAACATCATGCGGACCTGTATGCAATCGGGCAAGAATATCGTTTTGCCCCTGTTTGACAAGGCAACCGGAAAGGATCCGCAGTTATACCGGATCAACAGTCTCGATGAAGACTTGCAATCCGGTGCGGAGACACCCGGGCGGCCCGACCCCCGGCGGTGCAAGCCGGCTTCCTTTGACAGCGTGGATCTCGCCATTGTGCCGGGCACTGCATTTGACGAAAAAGGCGGCCGGCTGGGCAGCGGATCCGGCCGATATGACCGGCTGCTCCCCATGCTTCCCAACACCGCGCGCAAGGTGGCGCTTGCTTTTGAGGAACAAATGTTTTTCCAGATCCCCATGGAACCCCATGACAAATACATGGATATCATTATCACGGAAAAACGCATCATCTATAAGATATAAACTTTCATGAAACCAGTTGTTGCAATCGCGGGACCGCCCAATGCCGGCAAGTCCACCCTGTTTAACCGCCTGACGCACTCCAGGAGCGCACTGGTGGACGACTTGCCAGGCGTCACCCGGGACCGGCTGTATGCCGCGGCGGCCTGGGACGGGGTGGAATTTGACCTCGTGGATACCGGCGGTTTTTACGCCCGGGACCCGGACGCGTTTGCCGCAAAGACACACCACCAGCTCCGGGAGGCAATCGCCGGCGCAGACGCCGTGATTCTGCTTTTTGACGGCGCCCACGGCATCTCCGCATATGACCGCGACCTGGCCGACCTGGTGCGCGAATTTGACATCCCGGTGTTTTGCGCCATCAACAAAATCGACCACCCCGGCCGGGAAGACAACCTCTACGATTTCTATGCCCTGGGTATGGATACCCTGTATGCGGTATCCACCACCCACGGCCACGGAATCAATACCCTGCTCGACGACCTGACCGCCGTGCTGCCGGAAACCGAGACCGCGACCGCGGATGAACCGATAAAAATGGCCGTGATCGGCCGTCCCAACGTGGGCAAGTCCTCGCTGATCAATCGCATCCTGGGCCAGGAGCGCATCATTGTCAGCGACACGCCCGGTACCACGAGAGACGCCATTGACACGCTCTGCGAGATCGGCGGCAAGCCTTATATGCTGATTGATACCGCCGGGGTCCGCCGCAAATCAAGGGTCAGGGAGCGAATCGAAAAATATGCCATTGGCAAGACCCTTGACAGCCTGGACCGCTGCGATATCGCCCTGATCATGCTGGATGCCGAAACCGGGATTACCGAGCAGGACGTGCGGATTGCCGGATACGCCTATGAAAAGGGGCGGGCGTGTATCTTTCTGCTCAACAAGTGGGACCTGGTGGAAAAAAACGACCGGATCTTCAAGCAGATCAAGGACGAGATCCGGTATCGCGCCGGATATTTAAACTTTGCCCCGGTTTTGACCATATCTGCACTGACCGGCAGGCGGGTGCCCAGAATCTTCGAATTTGCAGACGCAGTTTACCGGCAGTACACCCGCCGCATTGCCACAGGCCCGTTAAACCGCATCATCGAATCGGCCACCGCGCGCACAGAGCCGGCCATGCACCACGGCCGGCGGCTCAAGTTTTACTATGCAGCCCAGACCGGCATCAAACCGCCCACCTTTGTCTGTTTTGTCAATTATCCGGAAGGGGTTCATTTCTCCTACCAGCGCTACCTGGTCAACCAGATTCGGGATGCCGCCGGGCTCGACCTGGTGCCCGTCCGACTGCTGCTGCGAAAACGCGGCGAAAGCCGACAGCGAAAAGAACCCAAAAAGAAGCGGCCGGCAAGGGCAAAATAAAAAAATCGAAATCCGAAACAAATCCGGAATCCGAATATCAAATTCTCAAAACCACGGGCGATTGATTCTGCATTTGTGTTTTTGACATTTATATTTTGATCATTCGATATTGTCTCGGATTTCGGATTTCGTGCTTCGGATTTATTCCATAATTCTTCTGACAGAGGATACCGATTGGACCTGTTTGACTACCAGGCAGAAAAGGCAAGCGCGGCCGACCGCCCGCTGGCAGACCGCATGCGGCCGCGGGATCTTGACGAATTTATCGGCCAGCAGCACGCCGTGGGCCCGGGCTCGCTGATCCGCAACGCCATTGAAAACGACCGGATCTTTTCCATGATCCTGTGGGGCCCGCCGGGCACCGGCAAAACCACCCTGGCCCGGATCATTGCCGCGCGCACCCGCTGCCACTTCGTCCAGTTCTCCGCGGTGCTCACCGGGGTCAAGGACATCCGGGCCGTGATTGACACGGCCAAAAACCAGCAGAAGTTCCACGGCCGGCGCACAATCCTTTTTGTGGATGAAATCCACCGCTTTAACAAGTCCCAGCAGGACGCGTTTCTGCATCATGTGGAAAGCGGACTGATCACCCTGATCGGCGCCACCACCGAAAACCCCTCGTTTGAGGTCATATCCGCCCTGCTCTCGCGCTGCCGGGTCATCACCCTGGAGCGGCTTTCTGACACGGAAATGAAGACCCTGATCAACCGGGCACTTGCAGACAGCGAGCAGGGGCTGGGGGACATGGAACTGGCCATTGACGAGGCTGCCGCAGACCATATTGCCGCCATTTCGGACGGAGATGCACGTTCGGCCTTAAACGCCATTGAAATCGTGGCCGCTGACATCGCTCACACGGACGCAGACAACCGCCCGACCCGGATCGGCCTGGAGCAGGTGGAAGGCGCACTCCAGCGAAAGGCTTTTGACTATGATAAAACCGGCGAGGGACATTACAACCTGATTTCCGCACTTCACAAGAGCCTGCGCGGAAGTGATCCGGATGCGGCCCTGTACTGGCTGGCGCGCATGATGGGCGCCGGGGAGGATCCCTTTTATATCGCCCGCCGCATGGTGCGGTTTGCCTCCGAGGATATCGGCAACGCCGAGCCACAGGCGCTGTCGGTCAGCATGGACGCCATGGAGGCATACCGGTTTCTGGGATCCCCGGAAGGCGATCTCTGCCTGGCACAGGCAGCCGTTTACCTGGCCACCGCACCCAAGAGCAATAGCGTGTATGCCGCCTGGGGCCGGGCCCGGGAGGCGGCGGAGAAAAACGGCTCTCTGCCGGTTCCCCATCATATCCGAAACGCCCCGACGCAGTTGATGAAGAACCTGGGTTATGCCAGGGGATATAAGTACGCCCATGACTACAAGGAGGCTTTTGCCCCCCAGGACCACCTGCCGGAACAATTGCAGGACACCCTGTTTTACCATCCCACGGACCGGGGGCATGAAAAGCTGATCAAGCAAAGATTGGACAAATGGCGGGAGCTGAAGAAAAAATCATGACCATCACCGTGGGCCTGCCAGGCAGCGGCAAAACATGGTGGGCCAGGCAGGCCGGCTTTGACCGGGCGGTGTGCCTGGATAACTGGCGGAAAAAACTGTGGGGCGACCGCAGCATCCAGGACGGACCCGGCGGCACGGACCTGCTGATTGCCCTGCACAACCTGGAAATCCGCGAGGCCCTGAAAAACGGTGAAAACGTGGTGGTCCACAACACCAATATCCTGAAAAAACACCGCCGGCCGCTGGTGGAAATGGCCCGGGAGGCCGGCTACCAGGTCAAGATCGTGTATTTTGAAGTCCCGCTCGAGGTCTGCCGGCAGCGCAACAGGGACCGGCCCGACCCGGTTGCCGAAACGGTGCTCGACGATTTTGCCCGCCGCATGGAGCCGCCGGACCCGGATGAAGCCGATAGCGTGATCCGGTATTCCAACATCGTATAGCCGGGCCCAAAACCGGGTTATTTTTTGGGCGACAACTGGGTGGTGCGAATGCCGAAGACCATCAGCTTGATCCAGGCCAGGCCCAGGCGCAGCAGTGCCACGTCATCGTTTTTGATTTTCAGGCGCAGATCCGGCTTCACCTTGAAACGCGAAAGAAAGCTGCTTTCCAGAACGAACTGCCGGAAATCATCCACGTTGTAGACGGCCATGAAGGCCATTTTCGCCTTCTGCCCGCAGGGACCATCCGCCCCCCAGGGATCCTGCGCGAAAAGGCCCAGGACTTCGGCCCATTCCACGGTCATCTGGTTGTAAAAACCCGCGTTCTGATCCGCCTCCCAGGATTTCACCGTCCAGTAGCATGCTTCCTCCCGCCCCCGGCAGAACTCCGGCGGTCGGAAATAATGCAGCAGCCGGGGTTTGCCCGCCTCGAAATACACGGCCTGCTCCACCGGAAAGGCCCGGCAGGTCTGGGGCCGGTCCGGGTATACCCGGCATCCTTCATCTGTGAGAAAGGGACAGGTCTTTTCCGCGTTTTCGGCCATGGCCAGAAGCACGTGCGGGAAAAAACTGCCTTCCCGCAGCACCACGTGGGTGTAGGTGTCAATAAACGCGCCTGAAGAAATGCCCAGGCAGTTTTTCAGCCGGATGACGTCATAGGGGTACAGGTACAGGTTCAGATTCCGGCAGCACTGGTTAAAACAGGAGATTCCGGGATGGCAGGCAAAGGCGAACTGCTCGTTTTCCGAGAGCAAACGCCCCGGGATCTTCTCGGCGTCCTTTTCATCAATATACCGCATCTACAGGCACCTCGTCTTGTACAAGCATGTGGGCGATTGTCTTTTTCGACTTGCCGGAAACGGCAAGGGATTTTCTGAGTCTGCCCTCGAGTTCGGACATCCGGACATAAAACGGGGTCCGGTCAAAGGGAGAATACGGCAAATGCCCGCAACTGACAGTAAATTCCGCGCATCCTTCCCCGTAGACCCGGCTTGATGTGCCCGGCGGGGCAAGCTCGTGGGGAATCCCGTGGAGCCGGCATATCATGGGCCGCCAGGCATACAGCAGGCACCATCCGGACTCATTTACCGGGCACATTCTGCGAAAGGGCGGGCCATTTTCCCCGGATTCGGACTGCGCCAGAACATCCAGGTATGCTTCGGCCCGCTGCCGGGCTGCGGCCTGCTTTGATGCAGACAAACCGGCAAATCCTTTGCGCAGATAAATATACTCCAGATAGGTGTGGTGATAGAACCGGGTCAGGCAGCAGTTTTCCGTGCACCCGGTGCATTCAAACCCGTAATGCGCTGATTTCTGCGCATACAGGCGATCCATTTGCCCGTACAGATCTTCGAGCTCCGCAATCAGATCTTTTAAAAACGGCTCTGCGGCCAGGCTGTCTACCGAAACCGGGGATAGCGTCATCCTACACCAGGGGCGTTGGAACAAAAAGCTGTTGATAGAGGTTTAGCACGTAGCGGTCGGTCATGCTGGCGATATAATCGCAGATGATGCGCTCTGCGGGCGCCTCATTGAAATACGCCGCACACATCTCCATGCTCTTTGTTTTTTCCCGGAGCTGATCCGGATTGTTTAAAAAATACGTATAGATCTCGGAGATCATCTTTTTGGCCTTGATAAACTCGGCATGCACCCGGGTGGAGCGGTACACGTTTTCGTAGAGAAACCGGCGCAGTTCGCTCATGGCCTCGAAAACCCGGTCTGAAAATGCCAGTTCCAGATTTCCGTCCATTGCCCGGCTGGAAAAGATCAAGTCCCGGATCATGCTGGTGGCCCGCTCGGCATGAGTGCGGCCCAGAGTATTCACGCAGATTTCGGGAACCGCAGAATCCTGGATCACCCCGCTTCTGACCGCATCATCCAGGTCATGGTTCAAATAAGCGATGATATCAGCAAAACGAACGATTCTGCCCTCGACCGTGCACGCCATCTTCCCGGGATCTGCGGGGATAATATCGCCGAATCCCTTGGAGTGCTTCAGGATGGCGTCTCTGACCTCAAAGGTGAGATTCAGTCCCTGGCCGTGGCGCTCCAGTACGTCCACCACCCGGAGACTTTGATCACTGTGATTGAAATCCGGCGAAAATATTTCCTTTAACGCGGTCTCGCCGCTGTGGCCGAAAGGGGTGTGCCCAAGGTCGTGGCCCAGGGCCACGGCTTCGGCCAGGTCCTCGTTTAGGCGCATGGCCCGGGCAATGGTCCGGGCCACCTCTGCCACCTCCAGGGTATGGGTCAGGCGGGTGCGGTAGTGATCCCCCAGTGGGGATAAAAAGACCTGGGTTTTGTGCTTGAGACGGCGAAACGCGCTGGAAAACACGATCCGGTCCCGGTCCTGCTGGAATACGGTGCGCACCGGACACGGCTGCTCGGCTTGGCATCGCCCCCTGGACTGCGAGGCACGGACCCCGTATGGAGAGATAAAAGCGTCTTCCCGCTTTTCAAAATCCTGTCGAATATTTGTCATATGGGGATCCCAGAGCATCGTCCACCCCGCGGCCCGAATTTGTGTAACCTAAATTGAGCGTTTCAAATTTTTACACGGATCAATATTTTGTATTTTTTTAAG
>CAZTHW010000092.1:0-9049 GCA_964613595.1 uncultured Desulfobacteraceae bacterium
CACCTATATCCGAACCTACCAGGGCGAGCTCAAGAAGGGCAACACCGTATACAACGTACGTTCCGGCAAGAAAATCAAGATCGGCCGGATTGTCCGGATGCATGCAGACAAGATGGAAGAGGTGGATAAAATTCCCGCCGGCTTCATCGGCGCATTGTTCGGGGTGGACTGCGCCTCCGGCGACACGTTTGTCGAACCGGGCATGAACCTTTCCATGTCCTCCATGTATATCCCGAAACCGGTGATCACCCTGGCGGTCAAGCCCGCGGACTACAAGTCGGAAACCAACATGTCAAAAGCGCTCAACCGGTTTACCAAGGAAGACCCGACGTTTCAGACCAACTACAACCCGGAAACCGGCGAAACGCTGATCTCCGGCATGGGTGAGCTGCACCTGGAGGTATACCTGGAGCGGATGAAACGGGAGTACAGTGTCGCACTGCATACAGGCGAGCCCCAGGTGGCCTACCGAGAGGCAATAACCCAGCAGGGCCGGTTTGACTACACGCATAAAAAGCAGACCGGCGGCGCCGGTCAGTTCGGCCGCGTCATCGGCTACATGGAGCCCACTGAAGAGGAATTCGAATTTGTAAACAAGGTTACAGGCGGAAACATTCCCACGCTGTATATCCCGGCCTGCGAAAAGGGCTTTCGGGAGTGCATGAAAAAGGGTCCCTACATGAAATTCCCGGTAACCGGGGTACGGATCGTTTTAAACGACGGCTCCGCCCACGCGGTGGACTCCTCGGAAATGGCCTTTCAGGCCGCTGCCCGGGGCGGATTCCAGCAGGCCTATCACAAGGCCGGCCCGGTGCTTCTCGAACCGGTGATGAAAGTGGCTGTGGAAACCCCGGATGAATACCAGGGCAACGTGATGGGTTCACTAAACCAGAGGCGCGGCGTGATTATCGGGGTTCAGGATGAAGGCGTCTCCACGGTGATCGAAGCGCACGTTCCGCTTGCGGAAATGTTCGGCTACTCCACGGTGCTTCGGTCGCTGACCCAGGGAAAGGCCCAGTTCACCATGGAATTTGAAACCTACAAGGAAGTTCCCAAGTCCGTGCTCCAGGAAATCGAGAAAAACCTCCGCCAATCGTCCAAAACAGCGGCCCAGTAATCGACCGGCCGGACCGGAGCGCAGCAAAACCGGACAATATCCATAACGCGCACTATGATAAGGAGCGTAAATACAGATGCTGAAAGATTCGCTGATATCCCGAGATCCATTGAAAATGATCGACAAGCAGGCCGCCGGCGCAATTGAAAACAGCGGCTTTGCAGCCATCCTCGCCCGGGCGGGCGTGGGCAAAACCGCCCTGCTGGTCCAGCTGGCCATCTACGCCATGTTAAACGATAAAAACATCCTGCATATCAGCACCGAAAATCCGGTGGACAAGGTCAACCTCTGGTACCGGGAGGTCTTCTACCGCCTGACCCAGTCAGATGCCACCCCCAAGACGGAAAAGCTCTGGAACCAGTTGCTGCACAAACGGTTTATCATGACGTTTGAAACCGAAAGCTTCAACGTGGACAAGCTGGAAAAACGAATTTCCGAACTCATGGCAAGCGAGATTTTCCGGCCGCAGCAGATTATGATCGACGGGTTCACCTTTGAAGACGAAAACGACACCCGCCTTGACGGGCTGAAAAATTTCGCCCGGGAGCACCTGTTGATATTCTGGTTCACCGTGCGCACGCACCGAGACGACCCGGTGGCGCCTTCGGGCATTCCGAATTCATTTGTCCAGTTTTCCGGCCTTTTTGACCTGATGCTGCAGCTTCATCCGGACAAGAACCGCGTATACCTAAAAAAGGTGCCCGGCGAAAACGCGGCGGAAGCCGAAAGCGATTCCGAGCTATACCTGGATCCGGCCACCATGTTAATCAGCGATGCCCCGGTGTGACATGACGATAGCTGTTGCGTTAAGCGGGGGGATCGACTCACTTGTCGCAGCCCATCTGCTAAAGCAGCAAAACCCGGACATTATCGGCATTCATTTTATCACCGGATACGAATCCCGCCGGCACGGAAATGAAATCCCCCGGGGCCCCGGCACGGGAAGTCCCGCATCTCCAAGGCCGGGCCCGCAATTGCAGCAAATCGCACGGCAGCTCGAAATCCCGCTGCACATCATTGACAGCCGGAAAACCTTTGAAGAAAACATCGTCGCCTACTTTGTTGAGACCTACCGGACCGGCAAAACACCCAATCCCTGCGTCATGTGCAACCGGATCATCAAGTTCGGCGCCGCGCTTGAAGCCGCCCGCAATCTCGGCGCCATGCACCTGGCCACAGGGCATTATGCCCGGATCGAGAAAAAATCAAACCGCCTGCAGTTGCTCAAGGGCGCAGACCGCAAAAAGGACCAGTCCTACTTTCTTTCCATGCTCACGGAAAAACAGCTTTCCCGCGCAATTTTTCCCCTGGGTGATCTGGAGAAAAGCCGGGTGCGTGAAATCGCACGCGACAACGACCTGCAGCCCGTCTCCGGACGGGAAAGCCAGGACATCTGTTTTATCCCGGCACAGAACTACGGCGATTTCCTGGAATCCCGGCAGACAGGCGTATACGAACCCGGGCCGATCGTGGATACCGAGGGCAATGTCATCGGCCGGCACAAGGGACTGCACCGCTATACCATCGGCCAGCGCCGGGGGCTCAACTGCCCGGCCGAAGCCCCCTATTACGTTGTGCGCATTGATCCGGAAAACAACAGATTGGTTGTGGGATTTGAAAATACGTTGTATAAAGAAACCTGCCGCATCAGCAATGTCAACTGGCTGATCCCGAAGCCGGAAAAACCGATTTCGGTGCGCACAAAAATCCGCTACCGCCACCGCGGGGCAGCGGCCAGGATCGAACCCGGTCCCGGCAACTCCGCGACAATCCGGTTCCGGGAGCCCCAGAAAGCCATCACGCCGGGCCAGGCGGCTGTATGCTACCAGCAGGAAGCAGTGGCTGCCGCCGGTTGGATTGAATAAGCAAAGCATAAAAGATCATATGATGAATCAGGGCGTACATATCATCACCCTTGGCTGCAAGGTCAACCAGTCCGAATCCGAGGCCGTTGCCGCCTGCTGCAGGAATCATAACGGCTGGGGAAACCATGGCCACAACGGGGGTGGGGGCCTGTGCATCATCAACACCTGCGCGGTGACGCAAAAGGCGGAAATGCAGTCGCGTCAGGCAGTGCGAAAAGCCGTGCGCAGCCACCCGGATGCCGCAATCGTGGTTACGGGCTGCTATGCCCAGCGGGACCCGGACGCATTTGCCGCAATCGCGGGCGTGGATTACGTGATCGGCCAGGCGGACAAGCACCGAATTCCCGAAATCATCCACACGGAAAAACCTGTTTGTTCGGCTGGCGACACTGCACAATGCGCCCCTGGCCCGGAGATCCGCCACACCGATATTTCCGGTTACCGGCACTTTGATCCCATGCCCGCCCCGGCGGCCTCTGCACGGACCCGGCCTTTTCTGAAAATCCAGGACGGCTGCGACACGTTTTGTTCATACTGCATTGTTCCGTATACCCGGGGAAGAAGCCGAAGCCTGCCGCCGTACCAGGCGGTATCCGCATTCCGGGAACTGCTTGAAACCGGCGCCCCGGAAATCGTCCTGTCCGGCATTCATATCGGCAAATACGGCACAGACCTCAATCCACAAACAAGTCTGTGCAACCTTCTGAAAACACTCGATGCCATCGAGGGCGGCCATCGCATCCGGCTCAGCTCGGTGGAGCCCACAGAGTTCACCGATGAACTGCTCGGAGTGATTCGGCATTCTGCGCGTATCTGCCCGCACTTTCACGTTCCCCTGCAAAGCGGTGACCCGCGGGTCTTAAAGAAAATGAAGCGGCCCTATGATCCGGCGCTTTTCTCCGAGCGGATCGAAAAAATCCGCAGCCTGTTTCCGGCTGCCGCCATCGGGGCGGACGTGCTCATCGGGTTTCCCGGCGAGGATGATGCGGCGTTTGAACAAACCCGCGGACTTATCGAGCGCCTGCCGCTTACCTATCTGCACGTGTTTCCATATTCACCCCGGCCGGGAACTCCGGCCGCGCGGTTTTCCGGCGCCGTGCCGCAGGCGCAAATCAAGGAACGATGCCGAACCATGCGTGCGCTGGGGATAGAAAAAAAACGCCGGTTTTACCAGGGCATGATCGGTAAAACCCTGGACGTTGTCATTGAAGAAACCAGGGGGCAGAATAATAGCTTGTCTAAAGGCCTCAGCGAAAACTATATACCGGTTTACGCGGAAAACGCCTCCGGACTGCAGGGCTTGCGAACCCGGTGCCGAATTACCGCCGCCTATTCGGATCAATCGTTGAAAGGAGCAGCAACATGAATCCGCCGAAAGTCAAGCCGGAAGACCGAACCTTTTCCATTTCAGAGCTTGCAGACGAACTCGACATCAGCACCCGGGCGATCCGGTTCTACGAGGAAAAAGGGCTGATCTCCCCGCAGCGCACCAAGGGCAACCACCGCATTTATGATAAGCGGGACCGCGCCCGCCTAAAGCTGATTTTGCGCGGCAAGCGGCTGGGCTATTCCCTGGATGAAATCGCCGAGATGATCGGCATGGCCGATTTTGACATGGATGAGGAAAAGCAGCTGAAAAAGACGTATGCCTACGGCAAGAAAAAGCTAAAGGAGATCAACAGCCGGATGGAGGAACTCGAAATCCTCAAGCAGGACCTGCTCACCGTGCAGGAAAAGGTCCTGCGACGCTTAAAGGAACTCAACATGGTGCCGCCCGAATAAAAAATCCAGGGCCGGCCTGTAAATGCATGCTTTAGGTAAAGGCTGCCAGGTTGAAAAACTTCAGCGTCTCCTTGGCTTGGCGGATGTATTGCTCCCGGTCCAGTTCCATCATGGGCCGGAAAAAGTTCTCTCCGGACACGAAATTGTGAATGGCATTCATAATCGACAGCACCTTCATCCGGGCCTCCACCGGCACGTTTTTCCGGTCTTCTGCCAGCCCCATGGAATAGGCAATATCCGAGAGGTATTCCGGGACCCTGAAATCCAGCAGACTGCCGTGGCGGGTTTTCATAAAGTAGCGAAACAGCGTCAGGTTTGAAATTTCCGGGTTTTCAAACAGGTAATCCACCATTTCATCAATGGCGATATCCAGCCGCCGGGCCAGGGGCTTGCCCTTGATTTTTTTTTCCACCTCCACGAGCTTGCCGCCGAGCCCATCGTTGATGTCCCGGATCACGGCCTCGTAGAGATCCCCCTTTTCCCCCCAGTGGTAGTACAGCGTGGAAATATCAATATCCACCGCCTGTGCAATCATGCGGGTGGTGGTGCCGTGAAACCCGTACTCGCCGAATATCTTGCGGGCAGCTTCCAGAATCCGGGCCTTCATGGATTCCGGGTTCTGCTTGGCCTTTTCAAGGGATGTTGTCATTTTTTATTGCATACCTGCGGATCTGTTCATGTTTTTGCCGCATCCGGGTTCCGGGACCAACCTCAGACCGCCCCCTCCTGGACAAGGGACTCTATTGCCGCTTGTTCGTAGCCGAGCTCCTGTAGAATCGCCCGGGTATCGGCACCGAAGTCCGGGGGCATGCCCTCGACCCGCGGCGGGGTATCCGAGAGCTTCACCGGCGCACCCAGGGCGGTGAGCCTGCGACCCTCTTTTCCGGAAAGCGCCACCACCATTTCCCGGTGCGAAAAATTCGGGTCTTCAAGCGCCTCGGAAAGATTCTGCACCGGCGCCCAGCAGATATCGCGATTTGCCAGCACTTCCTTCCAGTGCGCCAAAGAGCGGGACTTGAACTGCCTGCGGAAAAATTCCAGGATTTCCTCCCGCCGGTTTTCGTCATACTGCAGCGGGATGTAGTCCGGGACCTCGAAGAATTCGCACAGGTTTTTCCAGAACCGGTGTTCCAGCGCACCAATGGACAGATAACGTCCGTCAGCAGTCTCATACGTATTGTAAAATGCATAATGATGGGACAAGAGCGAATCGCCCCGCTGCAAGGGACCGCCCGCGGCCTGCTGGAGCGTCAGTGCAAGGGACATCAGGCTCAGGGACCCGTCTGTCATGGAAATGTCAATATACTGCCCCTGCCCCGTACTTTCCCGGGAATACAGGGCAAGCATGATGCCGATCACCGCATTCATTCCACCGCCTGCCATGTCCGCGATCTGGATGCCCGGTATCAGTGGCCTGCCGCCAGCCTCGCCGTTTATATCCAGGACTCCGGCTACGCTCAGGTAATTGGCATCATGGCCCACCAGGCCGGAGTATGGCCCGCTCTGCCCGTATCCCGTAATCGAGCAGTACACGATTTTCGGATTCACGGACTTGACCGTTTCGTAATCCACCCCGAGCCGCGCGGTCACCCCGGGCCGGAATCCCTCCAGAACCACGTCCGCGGATTGCGCAAGCTGAAAAAAGATCTTTTTGCCCTGCTCTGACTTCAAATTCAGCGACATGTGCTCCTTGCCGCGATTTACCGTATTGTCGGCAAAGGCCTCTGCTGCAAACCGCTGATCCTCCAGGCAGATCACCCGGGCGCCGTGATCTGCCAGGATCATGGACGCATACGGCCCGGGCAGCAGCCGGGACAGATCCAGCACCGTAATGCCGTTTAACGCACCGGTCTCTCTCATGATTACCCCCAAATCACTCTTGCCATGGCCATTCAAACAGGATATAAAAACCGACAAACCACTGTATTTTTCCATCGACTGTTTCCATCGATCGTTGAATACCCTACCCGGCCGCCTGAAGTCAACCTGTATTTCCATACGATCCAAAGACGAATCCCTCTTAGGAACCCGTCCTGGATTGACTCTACCTTGAATCCGCCATTCCTCAGTTCCGCCAAATCAGAAATACTCTGCCAGAGCCGGAAGTTGCAACTGGATGCAGCACACCGGCTATGCAACTTAAAAGAGCTGGGGCCTTGGCTCACACGATACTTGAATAAAAAGCCATATAAAAAGCCATATTTTTATATTGACAAATATCCTTTCTAATCTATTATAAAACTATGAGCAAACGATCTAATTTTGAGTGGGATTACCAAAAAGACAAGCAGAACCAGGAAAAGCATGGAGTTTCTTTCGCCCTTGCACAGCTTGCTTTTTTGGACATTGATCGTGTTATCCTTGAAGACCTTGGGCACAGTGAAGATGAAAAACGATTTTACTGTATTGGCAGGGTTTCCGACGCGATAATGACGGTTCGGTTTACATACAGAAAGAACAAAATCAGAATAATCGGCGCCGGATATTGGCGGAAAGGAAAGAAAATCTATGAAAGAGAAAATCAAATACACGGACGAACCAATGGGGAAAGTTAAGGTCATCTCTGACTTTCTTCCATCGCCAGAAGAACTTGTTTTAAAAGATGAAACCGTCAAGGTTACAATTACGCTAAGCAAAACGAGTGTTGATTTTTTTAAGAAAGAAGCAAAAAAATATAATACGCAATATCAGAAAATGATTCGAAGGCTTCTGGATGAATATACTGCCCATCAATAACTGCTGATTCATAACCCCCAGCATGAACCTGGACAGGAAACAGCAGGTCTACTTCACTTTGCAGCTGCTTCCCATCCGGTTAGCCGGACTATTCTAATCTCGGTACGCAACATTGCACCTTGCTGACGACTTCTGACAGCATTGCAGAAACATTTTCCCAGTCCACCATACTTGGCAGCTTGGGCAGTATTCCCGGACTCTCCTGATTTTGCACCTTGAATCCGCCATTCCTCAATACCGCCTAATCCAGAATACTGCCAGGGAATAACTGTGAGGGGCACTGATGCCCCCAAAAAGATGTTCCTGTCAGGTCACAGTTCAATTGCAAACCGAAAAACGCCGTCGTCGGCTCAGACAAAAGGCCTGCAAAGGGGGGGGTGGTGCACATATAGTTTTGTCATGGCGCATTGCCACTTATGGTGGTATAGAAATATGTAGCAGAGTTATTTTTCGGTTTTCAATAATTCGATTCATGATACATTTTGCAAAGAAATCTGAAAGTTAAATGACTGCGGGGAGGAAAGATATGGGAGGTTTTTCCGAGTACGGAGAGTATGACGGCACGGGGCTGGCCGAGTTGATCAGAGATAAAAGCGTCAGCTGCACGGAACTTTGTGAAGCAGCAATCACTCGAGCTGAAAAATTGAACCCTAAATTAAACGCTATTGTTACACCGCTTTACGACTATGCAAGAAATTCTGCAGAGAAGACGGAGCCCGGGGCAGTCTTTAGCGGGGTTCCTTTTCTATTGAAAGATGTTCATCACGCCCTGAAAGGCTCTCCCATGAGTTGCGGCAGCAGCGCGCTAAAAGGCGTGATTTCGGATTATGATGCTGAACTTGTACGTAGGTTTAAAAATGCTGGGCTGATCATATTCGGAAAAACCAATACGCCGGAGTTCAAGCTCTCCTATGTTACTGAGCCGAAGGCCTTCGGGCCCGCGAGAAATCCCTGGAACCCCGAATATTCACCCGGCGGCTCCAGCGGGGGATCGGCTGCTGCAGTGGCCGCCCGCATTGTTCCATTTGCCTCTGCTACAGACGAAGGGGGCTCGATCCGCGTGCCGGCGTCCTACTGCGGCCTGTTCGGCCTCAAGCCTAGCAGGGGACGAAATCCCGTGGGCCCTGACCTTGGAGATCACTGGGACGGCATGTCCACCAGCCACGTGATTACGCGAAGTGTTCGCGATTCTGCGGCCATGCTGGACGCGGTTTCAGGGCCGGAACCAGGAGGAAGATGGAATCCTGCGGGGCCGGGTGGCCCCTTTGCCGAGGCGATTCAATCCGATCCCGGCCCCCTGAAGATAGGATACTACACGCGGGCAGCATTCGGCAGTAAAGTGCATGCCGAATGTGTGAAGGCGGTTGAAAACACCTGCAGTCTTCTGGAAAACTTGGGGCATCAGGTGGAAAATATAGCCCCCCGCTTTTCGGAAGAAGACGTAGCCTTTGACTGGATGATTGTAATGATGGGCCACTTGGCGGCACATGTTGAGAGCTTGTCTCAAGCCCGCGGCCGTAAATATATGGAGCAGAACATAGAATTGTCC
>CAZTHW010000093.1:0-9043 GCA_964613595.1 uncultured Desulfobacteraceae bacterium
CTTAAAAAAATAAAAAATATTGATCCGTGTAAAAATTTGAAACGCTCAATTTAGGATAAACCATAGCGGAAACAGGACAACCCTTGATCGACATAACCAAGCACCTCCGGATTTCGATTTCACTGCTGATAGCCACCATGGCCGTCGGGGCCCTGGGGTATGCGATAATCGAAGGCTGGGGGCTTCTGGATGCGCTATACATGACCGTTATTACCATGACCACCGTGGGCTACGGCGAAGTCCACGACCTGAGCATTGCGGGGCGGATATTTACCATTGTCCTGATCACTGCCGGGGTGGTTTTTTTCATGTATGTGACCAGCGCGCTGGTTCAGTTTCTGGTGGAGGGGCAAATCCGGAGCATTCTCGGGAGGCGGACATTGAACAAAAAAATCAAGCGAATGAAAAACCATTACATCGTCTGCGGATACGGGCGCATCGGGCAGGTGCTTTGCAGCAATTTCCGGGCCCACGGCATCGAGCCCGTGGTGATCGAAAACGAGCCGGGACGCGTAGAGCAGATGGACGCCGATGGCACCCTGTACGTCACCGGAGATGCCACCGAGGAGAATGTCTTGCTTGCAGCGGGCATCGCCCGCGCCAAAGTCCTGATTGCCGCGCTGGGCACGGATACGGACAACGTGTTTCTGGTCCTGACCGCCCGCCAGCTCAACCCGGACCTGTTCATCCTGGCCCGGGCCGGCACCGCCCAGACCCGTGCGAAACTGTATGCCGCCGGGGCCAACCGGGTGGAATCGCCATACGAGATCGGGGCGGTCAGCATGGCCCAGCGGGTGCTGCGGCCGTCGGTGTCCAGTTTTATTGACCTGGTTTTCGCCTACAACCGCAATGACATCCAGATGGATGAAATCCCCGTGTATGAAACCTCGCCCCTTGTCGGACTCATGCTCAAGGATTCGGGCATCCGGCAGAAATACAACCTGATTATCATCGCCGTGAAAAAGCCGGACGGGGAAATGCTTTTCAACCCTTCCCATGAAACCATGATCCAGGCCGGGGAAACCGTGATTGCCATGGGCAAGGTGGACAAGCTCCGCGAGCTTTCCGAAGTGCTGCGCCCCGGGGCGGGCATGCAGGGGGCGCCGGTATGAAATGGATCCGGACCCGCGTAACTTACGAGGCACAAGACCCCGAGACCGCAGCCGCAATGATCGCGGACATCTTCTACGACCTGGGCCTGGAGGGCGTGCTCATGGAAGGCCCGGATACAAATGCGGATCCGGAGCTGGACTGGGCACAGGATGCGCTGCCCGCCCTGGAGCAGCACGCAGTGGTCGGGTTTTTTAGCGACGATGAGCGGCTGGCACAAAACCGGCGGGAACTGGAACAAAGGCTGGCTGCGCTTTATGCCGACAACACGACATGGTACCGGGTTTCCTACAGCGACGTGGACGAGCAGGACTGGGCCGAGTCCTGGAAAGCCCATTTCCACCCGGTAAAGATCTCGGAAAAAATTGTGGTCAAGCCCACCTGGCGGCAATACGTTGCGCAAAACAATGAAATGGTCATTGAACTGGACCCGGGCATGGCCTTCGGCACAGGCACCCACCCCACCACCGCCCTGTGCCTCCGGCTGGTGGAGCGATACGTGCGGCCCGGTATCGGCTTTCTGGACATCGGCACGGGCTCGGGCATTCTGCTGATTGCCGCAGCCCGTCTGGGGGCGGCCCGGCTGGTCGGCACGGACTGCGACCCCGTGGCCGTGAGCATTGCCGAGCAGAACCTGCGGCTAAACGAAATCAGCCCGGAGCGCTTTTCCCTGGAATCCGGCAACCTGGTGGATCCGGTATCGGAAAAATTCGACCTGGCAGCAGCCAACATCCTCACCAATACCATCGTCCCCATGATCCCGGAAATCCCGCGCCTGCTGGAAAAAGGCGGCGTTTTCATCGCCTCGGGCATCACCGCGGAAAACACGGGCACGGTCACCGACGCGCTGATCGAACACGGATTCGATATCCTGGAAGTGCTTATCAAGGACGAATGGGCGGCAATTGCCGCAAAAAACCCTACGAGTCCTTAACCGCGACCACCTCTGAGGCCGGCACCAGCCGAACCCGCTTTTTGAGCCCGGGCAGTTCCTCTGAAAGCACCCTGTAAGTGGCGGCATACGGATGGCCGATACCCACGGCCCGTCCTTTCTCTTTGGCCACGGACACCAGGCGCTGCAACTGGGACCGGATAAACCCGGGCTCCGGGACATGATCGAGAAACACGTCGCGCTCGGCAAACGGGACATGGAACAGGCGCGCGGAAGAACGACTGAGGGTCTCGGGCGTGGTGCGGCTGTCGATAAAATAAAGCCCCCGCTTCTTTAGAATGGATAAGACCTGGTTCATGTGCGCCGAGTCCGCGGTCATCTTCGATCCCATGTGATTGTTGACCCCGTGGATATGGGGCACGGCATCCAGGTTTTCCTTTAGGACGCGTAGGCGTTCATTTGTGGACATCTTCGAGAGCAGCGCCCCCGGGCCCGGGTCCACCCGCGGATATCGCCGCGGTTCCATCGGCTGATGCAGCATTACCTGGCATCCCCGTTGATGCGCCTGCTCGGCGATTTCCCGCAGATGCGGACTCTTCGGCAGGATTGCATAGGTCAGGGGGCACTCCAGGGACAGAAATTTTTCCGCAATCCCCCTTTCATATCCCAGATCATCGATGATAATCGAAACAATGGGCTTCTTTCCGGGTACCTTCGGGGGCGGAACCGGCTCCGGGCGCTTTTCCGGTTCCGGCGCCTTTGGAAAAATTTCGTAATCCGGCTTGTCTGCGATTTTATCCGGTTCGGGCGCGGTTTCTTCCACGGCGGCCTGTTTCCGGGGGCCTTCCGCTGTCTTCAGGTGCAGATGATAATACCCGGCTGACAGGGCCACTGCGGCCAGAATGCCCAGAAACAGGACAATCTCCCATTTCAGGCCGAGCCGCCCCCGTTTTTGCCGGGAAACGGTCTTTTTACCGGATTTTGACGCGCCCGCCTTTCTGGTGCCCGAGCCCGCAGAACCCGATTTTTTCGACGAAACAGTTCGTTTTTTTTGCGGCGATGTTTTTTTTTGAGATGTCGACTTTTTTTGTGTCGCTGTCTTTCCGGCTGCTGCACCGGTTTTCCCGGAAGTGCGCTTTTTTCCGGAACCGCTCTTGTTTTCGGCGGATTTTTTTTTCGAATCCGAACGCTTTTCTGCCATCCTTACTTACTCCTAAATTGAGCGATTTTCAAGCTTGTCGCATCTGCTGCGCCAGATACAAAATCCTGTTTTTAAAAATCTGAAACGCTCAATTCAGGTTACTTTCTCTGCTGGCCCGAAAAATCTCGTACCCCTTCAGAATTTCATATGCCCGGTTAATCTGGGAATCAAGCAGCAGCGCATCCGGATCCTGGTCGCTGTGCTTGTAGACCGCATCGCGCAGGCGCATCAGCTTTTCCGCGTCTGTCCGGTCTTCTCCCGCTGTATCCGTGGCTTTCTGCTGCCCGTCTTTGGCGTCTTCTTTTGTTTTTGTGTCTTTTTTCTCTTTTACTTCGCCGGGCGCGTTTTTCTCATTTGCCCCGGGAAGGTGATCCTCAAGGTCCTGTTCCTTAATTCGCCGGGCATCCAGGCCGCCCTTGGTCTCATCGAGCAGCCGGCGCTTGACCACCAGATCCGGGTGAATACCCTCTGCCTGGATGGATTTGCCGTCCGGGGTATAATAACGCGCCACCGTGTATTTCAGTCCGTAGCCGTCCCTGAGCGGCTTTACCGTCTGGACCGACCCCTTGCCGAAAGACGTGGTCCCCAGCACCAGGGCACGGCCGTTGTCCTGCAGCGCCCCGGCCACGATCTCCGCGGCGCTGGCGCTTCCGCCGTTGATCAACACAACGATGGGGTATTCCGGTTCGCTTTTGTCGTCCGATGCCGTGTAAACGCTTTGCTCTTTTTCGTTCCGACCCCGGATGGAGACAATTTTGCCCTCCTTTAAAAACACGTCCGAAACCGTGACCGCCTGGGTGAGCAGGCCGCCGGGATTGTCGCGCAAATCCAGGATCAGCCCCTTTAACGAATCATCCTTTTCCTTTAAGTCTGCCAGCGCCTTTCTGACCTCATCGCCGGTGTTTTCCCGGAAGTTGGTGACCCACAAATAACCGTAACCGGGCTTGAGCATCACGTGACGCACGCTTTCCATGGGGATGACCTCCCGGACCAGGGTAAATTCCATGGGACCGGAGGTGCCTTCCCGCATCACCGTGATATTCACCTTGGTACCCGGCTCACCGCGCATCATTTTGACCGCCTCCCAAAGCATCATGTCCTTGGTGGACTTGTCGCCGACCTTGGTGATCACGTCATTGGCCTGCACGCCGGCTTTATATGCCGGCGTGCCTTCGATCGGGGAAACAACGGTGAGCATGCCGTCGCTCTTGGTGATGACAATGCCGATGCCGCCAAATTCGCCCCGGGTTTCGTCCTGAAGTGCGTCAAAAGCTTCCGGCGGCATGAATGTGGAGTGCGGATCCAGACTGTCAACCATGCCGTTGATCGCCTTTTCGATCAATTCCCGGGTATCCACGGGCTCCACGTAGTTGTTTTCAAGCTCTTCGAGCACGTCGGAAAACAGCTTGAGCCCCTCATAAGTCTCGGTTTTGGACAACTCGCCGTAAGCCGAAGAGACCAGCATCACGCTGCAGACCGTGATCATCACCAGGGCCAATGCCCTGACAAATTTCCTTTGCATCCTTTTCATCATGACTCCTTTTACCCATGATCCAGCCATTGCAGCGGATCCACCGGATCGCCGCGATGGCGGATTTCAAAATAAAGGGCCGGACCGGAAATCGAGCCCGTATTCCCCACAGTGGCAATCACCTGGCCGGATTCCACGGTGTCGCCCTTGCTGTTGAACAGATCGGCAACGTGGGCATATACCGAGTGATAGCTGTTTCCGTGATCGACAATCACCACGCGGCCGTATCCCTTGACCCAGTCGGCAAATGCAATTTCTCCGGCAAACACGCTCTTGACCGGATCGCCCTGCTCGGCGCGGATCTCTATTCCGTTCTGGTAGTTGAGCGCTCCGGAATCCGGCTTTACGTGTTTGCCGAAGGTCGAAATAATCTTACCCTGAACCGGCATCTTTAGCAACCCCTGATGTGCATCAAAATCCCCGGCAGCTTTCTCGCGCCGCCGGTCCAGATCGGATACGGTCTGGTTTAACCGGCGCACGGATTCGCGCAGGTATTTCAGGGTATCCTCCCGCTTTGATCTGCTGCTTTTCAGGGAAGCAAGCACGGCCTTGCGTTCTTCCTGCCGGGCGGCAAGTTCGCTGAGGCTTTCTTCATAACGCCGGGCAAGTTCGCGCTTTTCCGCCTGCTTTTCATTTAAGCGCGAAATCACGCGGTCAAGCTGTCGCGTGATTTCCACCAGCTCATTTATAATCTTCTCATCATGCGCCAGAACCCGTTCAATGGCGGCTTTGCGCGCAAACAACTGCTGGACGGAATCTGCCGTGGCAAGCAGACTCATTTCCCCGTGCCGGCAGATCTTGTAAAGGGCCACCACGCGGCGGCCGGCATATTGCTTTCGGTGTTCAAGTTTGGCGCGGATTTCTTCAGCCTCGGCTTCAAGGCGCGTAATCCGGGCACTGGCCTGCTCCGCGGCATCCATAACCTCCCGGATCTGCCTGCGTTTCTGAGTGATCCTGCGGTCAATTTCCTCCAGGTCCTCAATGACGGCATCTTCCTTTTCGGAAAACTGCCACAGTTCCTTTTTTTTCTCCTGTATCCGGCGTTCGATCTCCCGGGCCCGCGCCATGGCCACTTCCCGGTCCATGTCCGTGTCATCGCCGGTGACCTTGTGGCGGGTATAGCGTTCCAGGTAGCGGGGGTTGTTGTAAATATACCCGAGATCCTGATCATGGACCACCTGGAACCATTGTTCGGATTCGTTGAGGATGCGTACCTCCACGCCCTTTTCCAGCGTCCGGATCACCGGCGACGCCTTGTCCGGGGCGCGTCGCATGTTGAGGCTCCCGACCTGGACCACGCCTGTCTGCACCAGCTTCTCGCACAAGCCGGTTGCCGGATGGCACAGCACGGCCGCAAGGGCAAAGATAATTATACGCGCAAAAAACGCCGGATGGAAAAATAACAACCCAGCCACCCCACAAACATACTCGATATCAGGACCGCCAAAACCAGTTGCACCGGAAGAAAGCGGACCTGGAAAAACGGCAGCAGCCCCTCGGGCGAAAGCTTCGGCATAAGGGAAAAAAAGGCCCCGTAAAGCATGGCAAGCCCGGCAATCCCCCCGAAGCTGCCTAGCATCAGGGCTTCCAGGTAGAGGGGATGCTTGATAAAAGCCTCGTCTGCACCGATAATGCGCGTAATTTCGATTTCTTCGCGCCGGGAATAGAGAATCAGCCGGATCGTGTTGGCCACGATAAACAGGATGGCCACAAATACCAGGCCGGCCATGACAAAAGCGGTAACCTTGAACAGATTGTAGATCCCGTAAAACCGCTGCATCCATTCCCGGGCGTATTCCACGTCCGCCACTTCCGGTTTTTCGGAGATTTTTCCGGCCAGGCGGTCAGCCCCGGCCATTGCCGCCATGTTTTTGGCCGGGTGGATCTCCAGGGCATCGGGCAGCGGATTTTCCTTCAAATCCGAAAGCAGCGAGGACCCGGCCCCGAGCTGCTTTTTTAACCAGGCAAACCCCTCTTTTCCGGACACGTAGGAAACCGAGGCCACGCCCGCGTATTGTTCGATGTCCGCGGCCAGATCCGTGGCCTGCTTTTTTGTTACATCCGGCTTCAGGTAGGCGGTGATCCGGATGCCCTGCTGCCATGCGCCCATCAGCTCTCCGGCATTGATGAAAAACAGGCTGAACGCGCTGATAATAAACACGGACAGGGCGATGGTAAACAGGCAAACCCCGTGCAGGTACCGGTGCCTGTAAAAATCGCTCAGCGCCCTGCGGCAGACATCAATCATTGACATTCCCCGCTGCCGCCGGGGCATCGACTCGCCGGCCGGATTCCAGGTAAATCACCCGCGCATCAAACCGCGAAAGCAGCCGCGTGTCGTGTGTGGTGATCAGCACCGTGGCCCCCCTGGCATGCGCGGCGCGCAGCAGCTGCAGCACCCTTTCCGAGGCGTCCGGGTCCAGGCTGGCGGTGGGTTCGTCTGCCAGGATAATCCTGGGCTTGCCCACCATTGCCCGGGCCACTGCCGCCCGCTGTTTTTCCCCGCCCGATAGCGTCGGCGGGTAGGCGTCGGCCTGGTGCGGCAGGCCGACAAGTTCCAGCAGATCCGCCACCCGCTGGCGGATCACGCTTCTGGACTTGAATCCCGCCACTTCCATGACCAGGGCCACGTTCTGGAAGACCGTGCGGTTGGCAATCAGCTTGAAATCCTGGAAGATGACCCCGATTTTGCGGCGAAGCTGCGGGATCTGCCGGCGGCCGATTCTCGACAGGTTCATTCCGTCGATAATCGCGTATCCGTCGCTCATGCGCTCGCCCATGTACAGCAGCTTGATCAGGGTGGACTTGCCCGCGCCGCTGGGCCCGGTTATGAAGAGAAAATCGTTTTTGCGGACCTCGAAAGTAAGATCCCGCAGGGCATAGGTTTCCCCGAAGTGCTTGGTTACCGCGTGGAACCGGATGATCTGATTGTCGAGTGCATCAATGGCATTCATGGTTTATGTTGACGGAAAGCGGTTTTGCTGGTATAGCCGGTGTCAAAGTCAGGGAGTGCCGCCCCGGTTTTTCCTGACACCCCCGCTGACGCTTTTTTCACACGGCTTCTTCCAATCAGTGGGGGATATTTTTATCGAATCTTCTGCCTGAAATCAACATTTTCCTTGCCGGCAGCACCCGGGCCCCGGGGCGGGCCACATACACCGGAGGCGAGAAAACCCCATGAAAGCCGAACTAGTCGATCTGATCTGCCGGAAATCTTTTCAATACAGCGAAGAGCCGATCTTCAAGCTGGCATCCGGCCAGATGAGCCGCTATTACATCAACTGCAAGCCGGTCACGCTCAGCCCCCGGGGCCTTTACCTGATCGGCCACCTGGTCTTTGAAGCCGTGCGGGACAGGGACATCGGCGCCGTGGGCGGCATGACCTTCGGCGCAGATCCCATCGCGGTTGCCGCGTCCTTTGTCTCGGAGCTTCAGGGCGCACCGGTCAAGGCATTTTCCATCCGCAAAACGCAGAAGGATCACGGCATTGTCAAGTGGATTGAAGGGGATCTGGATGCCGGCGAGCGCGTGGCCATTGTCGAGGATGTGGCCACCACCGGGGGATCAACCTTAAAGGCAATTGCGCGCGCACGCGATGAAGGGCTTTACGTGGACTCGGTGGTACTGCTCATAGACCGGCAGGAGGGCGGCGCGGAAAACATTCGCCGGGAGGTACCCGATGTCCGCTCCATTATCAACCGGTCCGAGCTGCTTGCCGCCTACCGGGGCGGAGAATAGGTGGCGCAGGCATCGTCGGATTCCCAGACCTTGACCCGGGAGACGAAAAGGCCTTCGCCTTCTGCAATGCGCTCGGCAAATGCATCGGCAATATACCTGGCGATCATTTCCGATGATGGGTTGGCGCCGGAAAAGGCCGGCAGTTCGTTTAAAAACTTGTGATCCAGGCCGTCAATGATTTCGCCCAGGCGCTGCCGGATCACCCCGAAATCCATAAGCACGCCTGAATCCTGCAGGTTCTGCCCGGCCACGCAAAGCTCCACCTTCCAGTTATGGCCGTGCAGGTTCTCGCATTTTTCCGTTACCATCTTGAGCTGGTGGGCGGCGGCAAACCGGGTCACCACTTTGAGTTCATACATGTATCAGATTCCTGTTGCCCTGCCGTTGCTTTGGTTGCTACTTTAGTGTCCATCCAGAGGTCGGATAATTTGTTCAAGTTCAAAAATTTCCGGTTGGGCACGACTTGATGGCTTCGTAAAAAAACTTAAAAGTGTTTTGCCCGCCAAGCAATGGAAATATAAGATTTTGATTTTACTTAAACACTTAATCACTTAAAACTTAACACGGCCTG
>CAZTHW010000094.1:0-9029 GCA_964613595.1 uncultured Desulfobacteraceae bacterium
ACCTGAAAATGACTTAATTCCTTAAAAAAATAAAAAAGATTGATCCGTGTAAAAAGTTGAAACGCTCAATTTAGGCTGAACAATCTTGACAAGTGACCTTTTTGTGGACCATATTAAGTCATGACCACAAAATGGAGGGATAACGATGAAATTGTCAGACAGGATCAAACCGATTAGCTATCTTAAAGCCCATACCGCAGAAATCGTAAGAAATCTTAAAGATCGGCAGGAACCGCTTGTTATAACCCAAAACGGAGAAGCCCGGGTTGTGATCCAGGATATTGAAACTTACGAACAAACCCAGCAGACGATGGCGCTTTTAAAAATCCTGGCCCTGGGTATGAATCAGGTGGAAAAGGGCATGGTGAGACCCGCCGGAGAGGTGATCCGTGAACTCCGCAACCAGCAGGAATCCCTGTGATGCCCTTTGAGGTGATGTTGACCCGCGATGCGGCCCGGGATCTTAAAGAACTGTATCATTACATTGCCGCTCACGATTCGCCCGGTAAAGCGGATCACGTGCTGACAAGAATCGAACAGGCCTTTAACAGTCTCTCCGAGTTTCCGGAAAGAGGGGCGTTTCCCGAAGAACTGCTTGAAACGGGAATTCGTGAATACCGCGAGGTATTTTTCAAACCTTACAGAATAATTTACCGGATTATTGAAACAAAAGTCTACGTTATGCTGATTGTAGACGGCCGCCGGGATATGCAGTCTGTTTTACAAAGGCGCTTGTTGCGTGACTAATCTCGTTTTTCATTCCCTTACGGAAAAAAGTGATTTGTATAATTTAAAAGAAATAAAACCCGCCGCATATATTGACGCGAAAGTTCACGTGCCCGGCTCAAAAAGCTACAGCCACAGAACTGCCGTCGCGGCGGCTTTATCAAACGGTATTTGCAGTATTTATAATTATCTGGATAGTCAGGATACAAATTATACTTTAGATGCCATAAAACAACTTGGCGTAAATATTAAAAATAATAAAAATAAGATAGATGTGCACGGCTGCGCCGGATGGTTTGCCCCCGGCCCGAAATCCATTTATCTTGGCAATTCCGGCACGTCCATGCGCCTGCTGACCGCGGTGTCGGCCCTGGGGCAGGGCCCTTACGAGTTTTCCGGCACCGGGCGCATGCATGAACGGCCCATTGGCGAGCTTCTCGACGCCCTTGCCCAGGCCGGGGTCTCGGCCCGGTCCATAAACCGCAACAATTGCCCGCCTGTTGAAATCCGCGGCGGAAACATCACCGGCCGGAAAGTATCCATTGACTGCAGCAAAAGCAGCCAGTATCTCTCCGGGCTGCTGCTTATGGCACCATGCACCAAAAACGGCCTTGATATCCATGTCACTGCCGGGCCGGTATCCGGGCCGTACGTGGAAATGACCGCGGATATCATGTCCGCGTTCGGCATCAGATACGAAAGAAGCGGCCTGACGTTTTTCCGGGTACCGGGCGGACAGGCCTATGCTGCAGGATCGTATACGGTGGAGCCGGACTGCTCCCAGGCCTCATACTT
Source organism: uncultured Desulfobacteraceae bacterium (assembly GCA_964613595.1). GTDB lineage: Bacteria > Desulfobacterota > Desulfobacteria > Desulfobacterales > Desulfosalsimonadaceae > Desulfosalsimonas. Next base: position 1,522 of record CAZTHW010000094.1, read on the forward strand.
CTGGGCTGCAGCAGCCATCACCAAGGGCTGCGTGAAAGTGGCAGACATCCGCGCAGACACCCGTCAGGGGGATGTCGGGTTTGCGCAAATCCTGAAAAAAATGGGCTGCCGGGTTTCATACGATCCAGACGGCATCACTGTGACCGGCGGCAGGCTCAGGGCCGTGGATGCAGACATGGGAAACATGCCCGACTTGGTGCCCACCCTGGCCGTGGCAGCGGCATTTGCCGAGGGCACCACGATCATCCGCAACGTGGCCCACCTGCGGGCCAAGGAAAGCGACCGCCTGGCAGCCGTGGCAAACGAACTTGCCAAAATGAAAATTGACGTGCGCATCACCGAAGACGGGCTGCGGGTTACCGGCGGCAGCCCGCAGGGCGCGGACATTGACACCTATGATGATCACCGCATTGCCATGAGCTTTGCCGTGGCCGGCCTTGCAGTTCCTGGCGTGGCGATCCGCGATCCGTCCTGCGTGGAAAAATCCTTTCCCGGGTTCTGGGAAGTATTTGAAGGACTTTACGCAAAATGAACATCTACCTGATCGGGTACCGATGCACTGGCAAAACCGCTGTGGGCCAATGCCTGGCCGGTTTTCTGGAAAAGACGTTTGTGGATGCGGACCGACTGCTTGAACAGCAGACCGGCATGCATATTGCCGACTATGTATCGCGCTATGGGTGGGCGTCTTTCCGGGACGTGGAAGCAGGTATCCTGCTGGATTTAAGCCGGCAGCAGGACCTGGTGATTGCCACCGGCGGCGGCGTGGTGCTGCGGGAGAAAAACGTCACACAGATGCGCAATTCAGGCATTGTGGCATGGCTGACCGCGCAGCCGGATACGATTCTGGCCCGGATGCAAAACGATGCCAACACGCAGCATCAGCGCCCGGCTTTTACCAGCCACCCCATGGCAGAAGAAGTGCACCAGACCCTGGCGCAGAGAACTCCTCTGTATGAAAATGCCTGTCACATCCGGATATCAACCGATGATACGGATATCGAAGAGATCTGCCAAACCCTGCGGGAAAAAATAAGGAGCCGCCATGGCTGGAAATAGCTTTGGAACCCTTTTCCGCGTCACCACCTGGGGTGAGTCCCACGGCCCGGGCCTCGGCGCGGTTATCGACGGATGCCCTCCAAAAATCGCCCTGTCAGAAGCAGACATCCAGCAGATGATAGACAGAAGAAAGCCGGGCCGTGCCAAGACCGGCACTGCCAGAAAGGAAGCCGATCAGGCAAAAATCCTGTCCGGCGTGTTTGAAGGACAGACCACGGGCACGCCCATTGCCGTTATGATTGAAAACAAAAACGTGGATTCTTCGGCTTACCGGCCGTATGCCGACCTGTATCGACCCGGGCACGGGGATTATACGTATGACGCCAAATACGGCATCCGCGACTGGCGGGGCGGGGGCAGGGCGTCTGCCCGGGAAACCGCGGCCCGGGTGGCTGCCGGCGCTGTTGCCGCCGTCCTTTTAAGGCGGGAAAACATCCATGTCACGGCCTACACCCGGGCCCTGGGCGGTATCGTGTGCAGCGGGTTTGACAGCGCGGCCATTGAACAGAACATGTTCTGCGCACCGGACATGGCGGCTGCCCGGAAAATGGAAGAACGGGTGGACGCAGTAAAGCAGGCCGGAGATTCCCTGGGCGGTGTTGTGGAGATTCTTGCCCGAGGCGTCCCGGCGGGCCTTGGTGAACCGGTGTTTGACAAGCTGGATGCCGAACTGGCCCGGGCCTTGATGGGCATCGGCGCGGTCAAGGGCGTTGAAATCGGCGAGGGCTTTGCCGCAGCCGGCATTACCGGATCGGCCCACAATGACCCACTGACACCGGAAGGGTTTGCCTCAAACAATGCCGGCGGCATCCTGGCGGGCATATCAACGGGACAGGACCTGGTTGCGCGGGCGGCCATCAAGCCGATTCCATCGATTGCCATTGAGCAGCAGACCGTGGACAAGAGCCGTCACGCACGCAGCATTTCGGTGAAGGGCCGCCACGATATCAGCGCAATCCCGCGGGTTAACGTGGTCTGCGAGGCCATGGCCTGCCTGGTGATCGCAGATCACCTGCTGCGCCAGAAAGCGATTTGCTGATCACTCGGTCTCCAGTTCAAATTCCACCCAGGGATTATCCGCCATTTGCGGATTTTCCAGAAAGATGCGCTCGGCCTTGATGCGCCCCTTTTCCAGCAGATCATCGCGGACGATTTTTCCGCGCTGCCGGGCCAGCGCCGTGAGCTGTTGTTCCGGAATTTCAATGGTCTGCTTGAGCGCGGCCGCCATTTCCGCAACTGACAGATCGTCTGTATCAATATCAGCCGTTTTGCATGCGGCCTTCAGAGATTTTTCATATTCCTGCTCCGGCGTGCGGCGGGTATCGGCAGACCCGGTTTTTTCCGCTTCAACCAGTCGTTCCATGGCCTTTTGCTTAAACGCCGCCCGGTCCTTTTGCGGATCCGCACCCGGGCGAATCAGCAGCTGCAACCCAGGGCGTTTGTAAAGGGCGGTCTCCAGGTTATCCAGCTTCTTTCTCCCCTGTTTATCGAGTTGCGCTTCTGCAGGCGCAAAATCCACGTATTTGAGTTTTTCGGCATTGGGAACCAGGGATGAAAGAGCGGCAAAGGGGGAGGTGGCAATCCGCTTGAGCAGGTTGATAAAAGCCGAATAAATCACGCCGCCCAGCTTGAACTCCGGGCTGGACATATCGCCTTCCACCGGCACGTCCAGGCGGATTGTTCCGGAACGATCCCGCAAAAGCGCCAGGGCGAGTTTCAGGGGAAGGTTGGGCGCATCCGGGCTTTGCACGCTTTGCCCCAGGTAGAATTGGTTGAACACCAAGTGGTTTTCGGCTTTGAGCTTTCTGGCGTCAATGCGGTAATCCAGGTCCAGGTTCAGCTTGCCCTTCTGGATTTCGTATCCCAGGTATTTGCCGGAGTATGGCGTGAACAGGGGCATCCCGATGTTGGAAAAGGCGATATCCACGCCGGTGCGTGCCGTGGGCTGCAGGGTCCGGATTTCGCCTGTTATGGTAAACGGGGCCTGATTTGCCAGTCGGCCGGAGAGCTCAAAGGGCGCCACGTCTTCCGGATTCAGCAGGAAGTCGGAGACCCGGAGGTCAATCGCACTCAGGCTGGTTGAAAACGCGGGGTCGATGAACCGGTCTGTAAAGGAAAACAACCCGTTTTCAAGCTTGATCACCGCAATTGCCAGTTCAAGCGATGTTTTGGCTTCCTGCTGATCCTGTTTCGGCGCGGATTTTTCCGGTTTTTGTTCGGGCGCGGATTTTTTATCGCTCCCGGCAAGCAGGGCAGGGGTGAGATTGCCCTGCTCGCCCCGGGTCACGGAGATTTCAGGTGACCTGAGAATCACCCGGGCTGTTTGAAAGGCCATGGGATCGGAACCGGCCCGGATGTCTTCCAGGCCCAGGTGCGCAAAACGCAGAAACGACTCTCCGGACTTGACATCCCTGACCGCAAAATCATCAATGCCGAGATCTCCGGCATAACTGCCGGAAAACCCGTCCTGCGTTGCCCTGGCCTCGATGCTGCCGGCAACGTTCAGGGTGCCTTTCTCGATGTTTATGCCAAAAGGCGCTGCATAAGGGTCTGCGGTATCCAGGCCGATGTCTGTCACCTTGAAATCCAGTTCCGCCATAAGCGGGGTTAACTGGACGCGGCCCTGGGCGGAGATGGCTCCCTGTTCGGCCAGGGAGGAGACGGACCAGTAGCTCGGGCTGTCTTTTTGCAGGGTAAAATCGTACAAGCGGAGGTTTGTGCGCCGGATCTTAAAAGACACGGGATTTTCCGGTACAAGATCGGAGTAGGCCAGGGTGTAATCGCTTACGCTGATGGTATCAAGCCGGATATTCCAGGGTTCGGCCGCCGGTTCCGGGGTTTGTTTTCCGGAAGGCTTCGGGTTTTCCCGTCCAGGGGCGTCGCCATTGTCGCCGGCTGCCGGCGCCCCGGCTGTGATCCGGCTGAAATTGATCCCGCCCGCAGCGGTTCTCTCTGCCAGAATGGTTCCGCCGCTGGTGGAAATGCTTTTCGCGGAAACCGACTTGCCCGCCGGATCGGCGTCAATCCCTGAAAGCTTGAATACCGGGATGTCAAAAATCGCGTTGCCGGTCTGCGGGTCAAGAACCGAAAGAGAGCGCACGCGGATTTCCCCGTTTGACACCAGGCTGCCGGTTTCTGCTGAAGATGCCTGCTGCGGCCAGCGCACGTCCGCGGACACATCCGCCCGGCCGCTTTTGACCGCAAGGCCGGTATGGGCCTGGTAAAAGGGGGCATATTTTTTGATATCCGCGTTTTCCAGGTCAATGCGGGCCTCCGCGGCAACAGGAAAAAGCCCGAATTCGCCGGTGCAGTCAATTTCCTCCCCGGCCCGGGTTTTGACAGAAAGCTCGAATGCCGCCGGGCTGTCGGTTTTGCTGCCAAGCCGGTCCACTCCCAGGTAAACGGATTCTGCATGCGTCTCAAACCCGTTGCTTTCATCCAGAAATCGGATCTGCCCGTCGCGGATGCGAAATTTTTCAACAAAAAAATAGATCGGGCTGCGGCCGGCCTGATCGTCGGGTTTTTGCACGCCTTGTTCAGAATCGGGCTTCTGCTTTTTCACAAGCAGATCCGCAAAGTTGAAATCGCCGTTTTCATATCGAACAAGTTCGATTTCCGGACCCTGGATCTCAACGGAGCGGAGCACCGGCCCCTTTTTGAAAACAGAGCTCAGTTCCACATTGGCTGATACCCGCTTTGCAGAAAGAACGGTCTGTCCGGATTTTTGCGCCACATCAAGCCCGTGGACCGATGCGCTGAAGAAAAAGGGATTAAAATCGATATCCCGGACCGTGACCTGCCCGTTTATCGCGGAAGCGGCGATTTCCGGCAGCTTTTTTTCAGCCACCATGGGCACCGCTACAAACCCGGCAATCGCGTAGATCAGCAGAATGCCGGCAATGGCGTATAAAATCTTTCGGCTAAAAGAGGTCAATAAAGGTTTGGGTTGCATATGGTTAAAAAATAATCGGATTAATCAATTTTGCAAAAAATTGAAGTTAAGGTGGATTCAGTCAAAAAGCGCCATAAATTCCCGCGGGGTATAAACCCGGATACCCATATATTGATTTACTTCAATCACCGCTTTGTCTCCGGAAACAATTGCCTCTGCCCCCAGGGCAACCGCACATGCAAAAAACTTGTTGTCATGGGGATCCTTTTCAATGATGTCAAGCGCCGGCGGATCATGGGTAAAAACTATGTAAATCCCTCTGCTGAAAAGTCCAAGTATTTCCTTGAACTCAGGTTCACCTCCGAGTCCCATGCGCTGAAGTACTTCCATGTATTCATCCAGTATTTCGGAGGACAGACACCAGACAATCCTGCCGGATTTCCAGAGATCGATTATTTTTTTGGGAATGCCGCCGAAAAAGGAAGAAACAAATACGTTCGTGTCCAGCACGACTTTCATGATTTACCGGCTCTGGCCTCGTCAATGAACCGCTGAATATCTTCCGGGCCTGTTTCATGTTCACGCAGTTTTTCCCCGATCCGGCCCCAGAGATCGTCAATATAGGACTCAATATCCCGGTCTCTGACATATGCCGCCAACTGCTCCCGGACAATCTCGGAAACGGTTTTCCCTTCGGATCTTGCCAAAGTGCTGATCCTTGCCTTTAGCTCCGGATCAATGCGGACAATCATTTGGGTATTCATTGAACGCCCTCCGTGTTGCTTTGGTTATATTGTGGTAACAATATATATCAGAAATGAAAAAGCGTCAATAAAAAAGCCCCCTCCCGCAAGGGAAGGGGGCTTTTCGGGGGAGGGGGAAAGAAGAAGTATCACTCCTGTTCGGATTCCACCACGGCCTGGGCGGCTGCCAACCGGGCAATGGGCAGCCGGTAGGGCGAGCAGGAAACATAGTCAAAGCCTGTCTTGTGGCAGAACTTGACAGAATTGGCATCCCCGCCGTGCTCGCCGCAGATGCCCACCTTGAGATCCGGCCGGGTGGTGCGCCCCTTTTTGACCGAGTCCTCGATCATCGGGGCCACGCCTTCCATGTCCAGGGTCTGGAACGGATCCTTGGGCAGGATGCTGCGATCCAGGTATTCCGCCATGAAGTTGACGATATCGTCCCGGGAAAAACCGAATGTCATCTGGGTCAAATCGTTGGTGCCGTAAGAAAAGAACCGCGCGGTTTTTGCCATCTGGTCCGAGAGCGCCGCGGCCCTGGGGATTTCGATCATGGTGCCGAAATCATAGTCAATCCTGTCAATGCCGAACTTTTCAATCACCTCTGCGTAAACCCGGTCCACGACTTCCTTCATGATGTCCACCTCCTTGACATCGCAGGTCACCGGGATCATGATTTCAGGTTCGGGGTGCTTACCCGCCTTGATCAATTCTGCTGCAGCCTCCAGGATGGCCCGGATCTGGGCTTCGGCAATCTCGGGGTAGGTAATACCCACGCGCACACCCCGGTGGCCCATCATGGGGTTGGATTCCCGCAATGCGGTGCTGCGCTTGATTACTGTGGCCACGTCAATGTTCAGCGCATCTGCCAGGCGCTTCTGGTTTTCCTCGCTGCGGGGCACGAACTCGTGAAGCGGCGGATCCAGCAGCCGGATGGTAACCGGCAGATCGTCCAGGATTTCCAGGGTCTCCTTGATGTCATCCCGGACAAACGGGAAAAGCTCATCCAGGGCCGAACGCCGCTCTTCTTCGTTGATGCTCAAAATCATCTTGCGCAGCAGAAACAGGGGCTTTTCAGATTCCTTGCCGTAAAACATGTGCTCGGTGCGGTACAGGCCGATGCCTTCTGCGCCGAACTCCCTGGCCATTTTAATATCGTCCACCGTTTCTGCGTTGGTGCGGACCTTGAGCTTGCGGTGCCTGTCCACGATCGCCATAAAATCCTGAAGCCGCGGATTTTCCGTGGCATCGATCATGGGCAGTTCGCCTTCGTAAACATAGCCCCGGGTGCCGTTTAAGGTAAAGGTATCGCCTTCCTTGAAGGTTTTGCCGTTGGCGGACACGGTTTTTGACTGCAGGTCGATCTTCAGGTTGCCTGCGCCCACGATGCAGCACTTGCCCCATCCGCGGGCCACCAGCGCGGCATGGCTGGTCATGCCCCCGCGGGCGGTCAGGATCGCTTCAGCGGCCCGCATGCCTTCCACATCCTCCGGGTTGGTTTCCTCGCGGACCAGGATCACTTTTTTGCCGTTTTTGTACCACTGCACCGCGTCATTAGAGGTAAACACGATCTGACCGCTTGCTCCGCCCGGACCCGCGGGCAGGCCTTCAGCAACGGTTTCCGCCTTTTTCTCCGCCTCCGGGTCAACCAGGGGATGGAGCATTTCATCGAGCTGGTCCGCAGTTACGCGCGTGACCGCGATTTTCTCATCAATCAGGCCCTCGGAAAGCATGTCCATGGCCATGTTCAATGCGGCCATGCCGGTTCGCTTGCCCACCCGGGTCTGGAGCATGTAGAGCTTGCCTTCCTGGAT
>CAZTHW010000095.1:0-8997 GCA_964613595.1 uncultured Desulfobacteraceae bacterium
ATATAGGAAAGTGCCTGTTGAATCAGCCCGGGATCTGAGAAGCATCCCAGGGCTCGCAGGCAGTTGATCCTGTCCTGCTCGGATTCGGCAGTTTCCATCCGATCTACAAGCCACGAAAAGGTTTTTTCATCCCCTGTATGCGCCCCGACCTGCATGACGCCCCGCAGGATATCCGGCGGGATTTCACGGCCGCCCTGAAGCTGTTCAAACCGGGTCTGTGCGGCTTCCACGGTGCCGGTGATGTTGTGCAGTGCTGCCTGCCAGAAAAGAAGGTTTCTGAGCTTGGATTTCCCGTGGGATTCCTCTGCTTCCGGCTCATGCCCCACGCGGTTGAGCGCGGCTGTCAGGTGCAGGGTGGCTGCAGCCGATACGGTTTTTCGGGCACGACCTTCGGTGATGAGCATCAGATCGTGCAGATGGGCCATTTTCCCGGAGACGGGCAGCGAAGCGGCTTCGGTTTCAAAATACGACAGAAAGTCCAGGTACGTCCTCAGTGAGATGCGGTTGGAGACGGTCAGTGCAAACAGGTCGTTTTCCAGTCCCCACCGGTCGATTTCCGGCAGAATTCCGTCTGCACTCATCTGGCCGAGTCGCTCCAGGTTGTGCGGATCCTGGTACCATACCCGGTAGAAGCCGGTATGCATGGCGTTGATCTTATAGGCCCGCACATCGGGGTCGAGTTTGATTTCGGTCTCCGGGTCTTCAAAGATGATACTTTTATCCCGGCTTGCCCCGTTTTCATCATAGAGGTGCAGGCTTACGGGTATGGGCCAGGTCTGGTCATACGGGGCCGACACCGGCAGGTAGGTAAATCGCTGCTGGGTAAGTACGAGGCTTTGCTTCCTGCGTTCGGCACAGACCAGGGGGTGGCCGGGCTGGGTGATCCAGCCCTTCATGATGTGCCGGACCGGCAGCCCGGATGCTGACTCCATGCTGTTCCACAGGTCCGTGCTTCCGGCGCACCCGTAAGCATGGGCGGAAAGGAAATGCTGAAGCGCGCCCTGGAATTCTTCTTCCCCCACGTATCCTTCAATCTGCCGAAGGATGCTTCCGCCCTTGCTGTATATGATGGGCGCGGTGGCGCTATTGATCACCACGTGGCTGCCGCCGGGAATCTCAATGGAAGTGGTTTCGCTCAGGCCGTCGCGGACAATGGCCGGGGCGGTCTGGGATTCCAGGAATTCGTCCCAGGCCTGCCAGTCCGGGTGATAGGCGTCCACCACCCGGTAGGCGAAATAAGTGGCAAAGCTTTCGTTGAGCCACAGGAATTTCCAGTCTTCGGGCGTGACCAGGTTGCCGAACCACTGGTGGACGATCTCGTGGGCAATGACTTCGCAGATGCGTTCCTCTCCGTCCACCGAGGTATGCTGCGGGTCATAGAGCAGCAGGTTTTCCCGGAATGTGATTGCGCCCCAGTTTTCCATGGCGCCGAAGGCAAAGTCCGGCACCGCGATCAGGTCCAGCTTGGGAAGGGGGTAGGAGATCCGGTAATAGGTTTCGCAGTAATTGAGCGCCTTTCTGGCAAAGGCCAGTCCGTATTGAATGGCCGATTCCATGCCCGGAAGTATCGCCGCCCGTACACGCCGGTCAAGCTCGTCTGTGATTCGGCAAAAGGGGCCCACGCCGAAAAATAGCAGGTAAGTGGACATCATGGGTGTTTTTTCAAAAATCACCCGTTTTTTCCCGCCGTTTTCGTGCGTTTCAGAGGAAATCGGCATATTGCCCACAGCGGCCATGTCCCGATCGATTACCAGGGAAATGTCAAAGCGGGCCTTGAAGCGCGGATGATCCATGCAGGGAAAGGCCCTTCGGGCGTCGCTTTCCTGGAACTGGGTAACGGCGATGATCTCGGTTTGTTGTCCGCGCCGGTAGGCGCTGCGGTAAAATCCGGCCATCTGCTGATTGATCCGGCCGTAATAATCGATACGGATTTCGATCTCACCTTCGCATGAAGAAGGCAGATCCATTTCAAGGATTTCGTTTTCCGGGTCCACAGCAAATCGGCAGGAAGTCCATTTTTCCGCCATCCGGCATTCGCATTGTCGGATGGCCAGGTCCAGGCTGTTTAAGCCGATCCGGGAGACTGGTTCGTCGGCTTGGAAGACTGCGTAAAGATTTCCGGCAAAGTCCAGGCGGGCGATGTCCGGGGAGATGGTCACCTGGTAATATTGTGCCTGCACGGCGTTTTCCGATTGCGGCATGGCGGGCTCCTTTAATATTGTAATGGCAGTGTATCAGGCCCAATAGATCCGGCCGGGATTTTAAATCAGCGGAAATGAGATATTTATCAGACCGCACATGCATTGCGCAAGGCGGAAGTTTCGCTGCAAATTGGTTTTCGCGGTCATTGTCGGGGCCGGGACAGCACATGAGGATTTTATGTTTGCAAATGGTTTGCAAACGGATAATAATAAAATATATCAATTTTTTATATCATAGCTACGAAAAAAAGGATAAAGAGATGGCAGAGTCCAGGAAAATCAAAAGGGAGTTGATGGTATCGCCCCTTGCCTCGGAGCTCATTGATGCCGTGGTAAACATGTCCCCGGAGCAACAGCGGGAGCTGTTGGCCGAGTTAAGGGCCGGCAAGGGGGCTGCCCGGCGCAAATATTCCAGGCGTCCCTACCGGCATGAAGTCCAGTTTTCCGTAGACGGAAAACTCTTCACCGGCTTTATCAAGAACGTAAGCGACGGCGGGGCTTTTGTGGAAACCCTGCGCTCGGACCTGGGCCGGCTTGACCGGGGCCGGCAGGTAACTATGTCCTTTGAGCATCCCGTCAACCAGAAGAATATCAAGCGCACCGGTGAGATCGCCCGGACCGGCCGGGACGGCATCGGTATTGCCTTCGACAGGCTCCTGTAGGCGCTGAGACCTTACCCGCTGCTTTTTCCCCAACCGGCAAACGCTTCCTGTTGCCGCAATCGGGATTGGTATCGAAATCGAAGGAAAAACGTCGATTCCGATCGCGACAGCAAGCCCGACCAAGAGAACGAAATCTTGGTTGATTGCCGGGGTTTTCCAGTATGCTGGGCCCTGCAAAAAAAGCATCTGGCTTCAAGAATTTTCGCAGGGTCGGGCCGGCGGGGAATTCCGGCACTCAAAGAAGTGAGCTCTCAAAAGATATGAATCTCACTCAAATTCCAGAGATTTTAAAAACACCGGCTTGCATTCCCAGTTGAGTGCCGGGCCACCCCGCCGTCCCGACCTGGGCCATCTCCCCGACAATTCAACCAATATAGTCCGAAAGGCTTCAAAATCCCCGGGATTCAAAGACAAACCATCCGGATTGGGAAGCCCGAACCAGCTTGGCGTAAGCCGGCAGGGTTTTCTCGTGCGGAGATTGACGGGGCTGCCGCATGGCGCATTGCACGAGGGCCGGAGCAGCTCTTGGCGAAGCTGAGCTGGCGGCCGGCTTTGTTTGAGCCGACAGGCGAGTTTGCCGAGCCGCCGCGAAGCGAGCCTTAGAGATGCCCGGCCCGAGTGCAGCGATATGCGGTTGCCCCGGCAATCGACACACGCGGCTCAGCGTTGAAATCCGGGGGTTTCCCAGAGGTTTTCAATTTTGCCAGGCTCTGCAAAAAAATCCGGGAGCCCGGTTTTTCGTGTCCAAAGGTGGGAGCGGGATTGCCGGGTTTGGTTTGTACTTGCAAAGCCGGTTGTTTTCCCATAAAAAAAGGATTTATGAGTTACGTGTTTGATTTTCATGATGCGCAGAATTACGAGCGCTGGCTGGCAGACGAAAAAAACCGGATGATACTGGATCTGCAACAGCGGCTCATGGTGGGGATGATGCATCCCGGAGTTGCCCAGAGCATCCTCGATATCGGGTGCGGCACCGGGGCGAGCCTGATGCCTTTTTTGAATAAGGGCATTGATCTCACCGGGATCGATCCTTCGCCCTACATGCTGGATGCTGCCGGCAGAAACCTGGGCCATCGCGTGGATCTGCACCGGGGTTTTGCCGAGGACCTCCCGTTTGCGGATAATTCCTTTCATTACAGTGTGATTTTTCTGACCCTGGAGTTCTGTGATGATCCCCACAGGGCACTGGAAGAGGCCTGCCGCGTGACAAAGGATCGGGTGTTTGTCGGTATTTTCAATCGCTTTTCCCTGTATGCGGCCCATCGCCGGATGATGCGGCTGCTTAAACCGTCGGTTTATTCGTATGCCCGGTTTTTCAGCATCGGCGAAATCCGCCGGATGATCTTTGCTCACCTCGGAAAAGTCCCCCTGGAATGGAAAACCGTGTTCCAGGTGCCCTGGCTTCCCTCAGAGCTCACTCACAGAATCGAGTCCACGAAAATGTTTCAATCCAGCCCGTTTGGCGGATTTGCCGGTATCACGGCAGATCCCGTCCCCCGGTTTCGGACGTTTCCGCTGGCCCTGAAACGCCGGGTCAATCATGCCGGCAGCTCAGGTGAGCAGGTGGCCAGTTGTGCCGGGGATTACCATAATGAACAAATGGAAAATTGACAACTCGAGCAGGCGCTACCAGAATTAAGAAAGAAGGCAGGACGCAAGTTTTTCAAAGGAGAGGGACACATATATGGAAGCGCGGCTCTATGAACAGCAGGCGGAAAACAAGGTACAGTGCAATTTGTGCAGCCATCGGTGCGAGATAAAGCCGGGCAAGCGGGGCAAGTGCAACGTGCGGGAAAACCGGGAGGGAGGTCTGTATACCCTGGTATATGACCGGATTATTGCCCGTCACGTGGATCCCATCGAAAAGAAGCCGCTTTTTCACTTTTATCCGACAAGCCTGGCTTATTCCATCGGTACCGTGGGGTGCAATTTCCGGTGCAAGTTCTGCCAGAATGCCGACATTGCCCACATGGCCACGGATCACCAGGGCCGCATCATGGGCAAGGCGTTTACGCCAGAACAGATCGTGGAGGAAGCCGAGATAACCGGCTGTAAATCGATCGCCTATACATACACCGAGCCCACGATTTTTTTTGAACTCGCTTATGACGCGGCCCGGGCTGCACATGAAAAAGGCATCAAGAACGTGTTTGTGACCAACGGATACATGACCGGCGAGGCCCTGGAGATGATCAGCCCGTACCTGGATGCGGCCAACGTGGACTTGAAGGCCTTTACTGACGATTTTTACAGAAAATTCTGCAGCGCCCGGTTAACCCCGGTGCTGGATGCAATGAGAAAGATGAAGGAAATGGGGGTGTTTCTGGAAGTCACCACCCTTTTGATCCCGGGGCTAAACGACGATGCAGACGAACTCCGGGCAATGGCCGAATTCATGGTCTCAGAGCTCGGGGATTATACGCCCTGGCATGTCAGTCGTTTTCATCCCACCTATCGCCTGACCGACAGGCCGTCCACGCCGGTGGAAACCCTTCGAAAGGCACGGGAAATAGGTATTTCCGCCGGGCTGAAATATGTTTACACCGGCAATGTGCCCGGTGAGGCCTCTGAGTGTACATACTGCCCGAAATGCAGTGCCAACGTGATTCAGAGAAGGGGTTTTACCGTTGTGGAAAACCGGGTGCAGGATGACAAGTGCCCGGATTGCGGAGCTTCGATAGAAGGGGTGGGGCTTTCATAATTGCTCTCTGTTTCCAGGAAAACCGGATGCTGGCAAAACCTGCTGGCACAAAGCCCGGCCGGCGCATCTGAGCTGGCCGCCCGCCTGGGGATCGCCGCAGATGAAATCCGGGATGTGATGATACAATACCCGGCCCGGATCAATCCATACGCCCTGGACCTGCTCGGGCGCACCGGCGAGCCGATATGGCGGCAGCTGGTACCGAACCGGGCAGAGCTGGATGAAGCCGGCCTGCCGGATGCCGATCCGCTGTGCGAAACCGGACAGTCTCCGGCTGACGGAATTATTCATCGCTACCCGGACCGGGTATTGTTCACTGTGTCAACTCAATGCGCGGTTTATTGCCGCCACTGCATGCGAAAGCGCGAAGTGGGATCAGGCACGCCGGGGATTGGAAAGCTCGTGCATGCCGGCCTTTCCTATATCGCAGACACCCCCGCGATAAAAGAGGTGATTCTTTCGGGCGGCGATCCCTTAATGCTCGATGATGACCGCCTGTCTTCCATTCTGACCCGGATCCGTGCCATTGACCACGTGGAGCTGGTCCGGATCCACACCCGCGCGCCCGGCATGCTGCCCGCCCGGATCACAAATGACCTGGCCCGGGTGCTCAGCCGGTTTCATCCCCTGTATGTCAACATCCAGTTCAATCATCCCGACGAGCTTACCGCAGATGCGGTTGCGGCCTGCAGCCGGCTGGCGGATGCGGGCATTCCCCTGGGAGCGCAGAGTGTCCTGCTGGCCGGGGTCAACGATGATCCCGAGGTAATGACCGCCTTGATGCGAGTGCTGCTTGCCGCCCGGGTTCGGCCCTATTACCTGCACCATCCCGATCCGATAAAGGGTACGGCCCATTTCCGGGTGCCGCTGGAAAGGGGACTGTCGATCCTCGAGGCCCTGCGGGGACGGGTTTCAGGCATGGGCGTGCCCCAGTACATGATCGACCTGCCGGGCGGCGGCGGCAAAGTGCCGCTTCTGCCGCAATACGTGCAGGATCATACCGGGCGGCACCTTGTGGTGTACAACTTCGAGAAAAAACGCTATACGTATCCATTATAAATCCGAAGCACGAAATACGGAGAATCCATGACGTTGCAACATGATCCGTTTGCCGAGCTTTCCCTGGCCGACAAGTCCCGGCTGGCCATCCGCACGTTTAAAACCATTGCGGATGCCGCACTGCTGCGTGGCTATTACCGGATGGGCGGCCGGACCGGAAATACCCTGGAAAGCGCCCTGCGTACCCTGAGCCCGGAGATTTACGGGAGCATCAACGACGCCCGGAGCATCGAGTTAAAGGGCCTGGAATATGTCATCGACCGTCTGCCCAGGGGGATCGAGGGCTGCCACCGGATCGTGATGACCGGGCGGGAGGATTACGAGGGGGCCAGCTTTGAGAAAATCCAGCCGCTAAAGCGCCGCCGGCTTTCATACCGCATCAGTCCCGGGGAAATGAGTTTTGTCGTTACGCGCGGCCACAGTGAAATATATGACATTCTCACCCACATCACGTTCTTATACGTGGAGGCCAAAAAAGTGCGCAGCAAGATGCGCGATGATTACGGCCTGGTCACCACCGAGTGGAGCACGCTGGAAAAGCATCTTTCCGCCACCGATGAAATGCGCGGCAAGGAGCTCGATCAGGCCCTGTGGAACCTGAGCCTGCTGCTGGGCCGCACATTTGATGAAACCAAGGAGACCTATCTGTACCTGGAAAAAAACCGCCGGGAGGCAAATGCCAATAGCGGACTTTTTCATATCATATACAACATGGGCAGATGTGCGGACGAAGAGGCCAGGGAAAAGGACCAGGCGGTCGCCGTGCATTTCACGCCTTCGCTGAGCGCGCTCATATTAAACCGGACCCATGCCCGGAAATGGGCGGCGGCGGTCAAGCAGCGCCTGATCGAACTCGGGCTGGAAAAGCGCCCATTGCACATTATCAGTGCCAACCTGCACAGCGTTATTAACCTGATATACGGATTTGCCGCCACACAAAATCAATCTGGGGAGGAAAACGCCGGGGATCTCTACGAGTTTGTCCGCTCGCTTCGCCACAAAAGCGAGCAGGTCAGTGCGTTTGCCTGCGAGCGCGGGTGCTGCCTGCTTCCGGATAAGAGCGGGTCCCAGATCGACTGCCAGATTATCGATATGGTCGAGGCGCTTTCACTTGCCCCGCATCCGGAGCTTCGCCTGGACCGCGAGCGCATTGAAAGCGAGCAGCCCGTGCTACTGGTTATGGATTATGCCTTCGGAGAGCAGGCTTTCGAAGTGATGGATGAGTTGCTATATCCGTGGGAGGTCAACGGAGAGTCCCACATGCTCAATACCCGCTCCATTTCCGTGATCGGCAAGGCGGGGATTCTTCCGGGCAAAAAAGGCGATATCATGCTGGCCACAGCCCATGTCCTGGAGGGAACGCCGCATAATTACATCATCCGCAACGATTTGACTCAAAACGATTTCGGGGATTCGGATTTTGACGACACCCTCGGGATTTATACCGGCCCCTTGATTACGGTGCTGGGCACATCCATGCAAAACCGGTATGTTCTGAAAAAATTTCAGGATTCCACCTGGGGCGCAGTGGGACTGGAAATGGAGGGCGGCCATTATCAGCGAGCCATTAACGCGGCCTTTATCCGGGGGCACATCTCGGGGGACATCAAGATCATGTATGCCTATTACGCATCGGACAATCCGTTAAAAAGCGGGCAGACCCTGGCCTCGGGTAGCATGGGAGAAGAAGGGGTAAGGCCCACCTACCTGATTACCCGTCGAATCCTGGGAAAAATTCTGGGACCCTGCCCGGCAACCGGCGGGTGTTAACCGCACAGTTCGCATTTTTCCGTGCGAGCCTGTGGTGCGCGTTTTGCGCTGATGATGGTCGGTTTGTACTTATCCGATTTCCGGGCTTTTTTTTCCAGGGCCAGCAAAATCCCCAGGGAGAGAAACAATGCGGCAAATCCCAGTACAGCCGCGAGTATGGACGGGTCCGCACCCAGTGCCGGGGCCGCGCTATCGCCGATAATGGCCCCCGCGAGCAATGCAACAATGGGAAATATATAGAGCAGCAGTGAGAGCTGCAGCATCCGGCCGGTAGCGTATTCCAGGGTGACTCTGTCGCCGAGTTTCGCCTGGACCGGGTTGAGCGCCATGATTTCCATCTCCCGGGATCCGCCCATGCTGTGGCATGTGCTTTTTTCCGAGCAACCCTCGCACGCAGCGGCCCGCTGTGTTTTGACCACCGCGCTGTCTTCATTTACCTTTGTGACCACGCCGACTTCTCTGGCCATGGCAGTGTCTCCTTCCTTGTTTTATACAAAGCGACACATTGAATTTCGCATATTCCCGTGAGAGCCTGGAAACATACCACGGCCTAAATTGAGCGTTTCAAATTTTAACACGGATCAATATTTTGTATTTTTTTAAG
>CAZTHW010000096.1:0-8926 GCA_964613595.1 uncultured Desulfobacteraceae bacterium
GATTAAGTGGTTAAGTAAAATCAGAAACTTATCATTTTATTGTCTGGCGATTATATATGGTTTCAGGACTTCCAGGGAAGTCCTTTTTTGCGCTCTTGCGAAAGTGCTCTTCGTTGCCCTGACGGCGGTGCGGAAAAGCGGGTTTCCGAGCGTAAATTGAGGCTCCTGGAGGCTCCTGGAGCGAGGAAACGCCTTTTTCGCACCGCCGGTCAGCCAAGGTGCTTACGGATTTCCTTTGTTGCAAAAATACCGCCCTGGCGGGATAAACAGCTTTTTACGAAGCCATCAATTTTAACTTGGTATTGATTCGGATCTCAGGTTATGATGACCTTTCCGAGGCGAAAATCGCAATATAAATCGAAACTGGGAATCTGTCATGCAAGAAACGTTATTTTTTCAGGCCGACGGCCTGCGCCTGCACGGCTGCCTGCACATGCCCGGGGCGAAAAAACCGCCCGTGGTCATCGGCGTACACGGGATGCTGTCCAACGGAGAATCTCCCAAGCAAAAGGCCCTGGCCCAACGATGCAACCGCATGGGCCTGGCCTATTTCCGCTTTGATCATCGCGGATGCGGACAAAGCCATGGCGAATTCGCCCGGGTCACGACATTTGAGGGCCGCAGAAACGACCTGGTCGCAGCCATAGAAATGTTGCGCAAACGCCCGGATCTCAGCGGCGAGCTGGGCCTTTTCGGCAGCAGCATGGGCGGGGCCGTGGTGTTGTCCGTGGCCGGGGCCTACGATATCCGCGCATTTGTCACCCTGGCCGCCCCGGTCCGATTTTCAGCCATCCGGGTGCCGCTTTCCCATGAAATCGACCCTGCCTTCGAGGGCATTGAACCGGCGCAGATGGAATTTGACGTCTCTGAAAGCCTGCCGCTGGCAGATCATATTTTAATCTGCCACGGGGACGAAGATCAGATCGTGCCGTATGAAAACGCCGTGGAAATCCGCGATGCCGCCGGCGAGCCGAAACAGCTGCTTTGCCTGCCCGGCTCGGATCACCCGATCAGCAATCCCGTGCACCAGCAGACATTCATGGACACCACCCTGGAGTGGCTTGAAAAGCACCTTGTCAAAACCTGAATTATGCGTTTCAGATGTTTAAATACAAAATGCTTGACAAGTGAAATATTTTGCTGATATTGAAATCAAGATTCAACGAAAGAATTTTTTGTAATTTTTCATTTGCTTAACCGGAACCTGTGGCGGATCTTAAAATGAATTTCCGGCCGGTCATTTTCAGCCTTATTATTCTGATTATCGTACCCGTACTGGGCGTACTTGGCGTCCCCGGCGGGCAACGGGGCTGATAATGGCGCGAACAAAATTTTAAGATTCTCTGATTTTTACACAAACCGTTATCAGCCCATAAAAGCTGATAGCGGTTTTTTTGTTTCAGGGGAGACAAAATTATGAAAAGCGACATCGCCAAGCAGGGTATCGGAAGATCGCCCCACCGGGCATTGTTAAAGGCTGTCGGCTACACCGACGACGAAATCCGCCGGCCGCTGATCGGCATTGCAAACTCGGTCAACACTATCATTCCGGGCCACGCGAACTTAAACCAGATCAGCGAGGCGGTCAAAGCCGGCATTTACATGGCCGGCGGCACGCCTGTGGAGTTTGGCACCATCGGGGTCTGCGACGGCATTGCCATGGGCCATGAAGGCATGAAATATTCCCTGGGCAGCCGGGAACTGATCGCCGATTCCATAGAAATCATGGCCACGGCCCATGCCCTGGACGCCATGGTCATGATTCCCAACTGCGACAAGATCGTACCCGGCATGCTCATGGCAACCGCGCGTCTGGATCTGCCGACCATGGTCATCAGCGGCGGCCCCATGCTGGCCGGCCGCCATCCGGAAAACCCGAAGGACAAGGTGGACCTGATCTCGGTATTCGAATCCGTGGGAAAAGTTCGCAGCGGGGTCATGTCAGAGGAAGAACTCTGCGACATCGAAAATGCGGCCTGCCCCACCTGCGGTTCATGCTCGGGCATGTTCACGGCAAATTCCATGAACTGCCTTACCGAGGCCATCGGGCTGGGCCTGCCCGGAAACGGGACCATCCCCGCGGTGATGTCCGCCAGGCTGCGGCTGGCCAAGCAGGCGGGCATACAGGTGGTGGCCCTGCACAATGAAGGCATTGTCCCGAGCCGGATTCTGACCCACCAGGCTTTTGAAAACGCGCTCTGCGTGGACATGGCACTGGGATGCTCCACCAACACGGTGCTCCACATCGCGGCGCTTGCCCATGAAAGGGGCATGCCCCTGGACCTGGACCGGATCAATGCCATCAGCAACCGGATTCCGCATCTGTGCTCCCTGAGCCCGGGCGGGACCCACCACATCGAGGACTTAAACAACGCCGGCGGCATTGCCGGAGTGATGAAAACCCTTGCAGAAGCCGGGCTGATCGATACGGACTGCCTGACCGTGACCGGAAAGCGCGTCGGCGAAAACCTGGAATCCGTACGGGTGATCGATCCGGAAGTGATCCGCCCGGTGGACCGGGCCTATCATTCCTACGGCGGGCTGGCCGTGCTGTTTGGCAACCTGGCGCCCAACGGATGCGTGGTCAAGCAGTCCGCTGTGGTTGACCAAATGATGCAGCATGAAGGCCCGGCCCGGGTATTTGACTCCGAAGAGGAAGCTTCAGAGGCAATCATGGCCGGGAAGATCAACAAGGGCGATGTTGTGGTGATCCGCTACGAGGGCCCCATGGGCGGACCGGGCATGCGGGAGATGCTTGCCCCCACCTCGGCCATTGCCGGCATGGGCCTGGACGGGGACGTGGCACTGATCACGGACGGCCGGTTCTCCGGCGGAACCCGCGGCGCGGCCATCGGACACATATCCCCGGAGGCCATGCAGAAAGGTTTGCTGGCGATCGTCGAAGAAGGCGATCCCATCGCCATAGACATCCCCGGCAAAACCATTACATTGAAAATGGAAAGCGCGGAAATCGAAAAGCGGTTCTCCGGATGGCAGGCACCGGCGCCGAAAATCACCAGGGGCTACATGGCAAGATACGCCCAGCAGGTGACTTCGGCGGACAAGGGAGCCGTACTCAAAGGATAAATTCGAATTCTCAAAAAAATTGACGGTTTCGGAAAAAGGCTTGAAAATGTTATGCCCTTCAAGCAATAAAAACATAAACTTCTGATTTTACTTAAACACTTAATCACTTAAAACTTAACACTGCCTGTAAAAAAGACTTTTTACAGGCTTTTCAAAAAGTTGACCTGATAGAAAACAGCGAGGAAGGACAATGGAGCTCAAAGGTGCGCAGATTCTGTTGAAGATGCTGCAGGAGGAAGGTGTGGACACGGTCTTCGGCTATCCGGGCGGAGCGGTGATCGACATTTATGATGCACTCTTGGAAGCCGGGGACATCAATCATATCCTGGTGCGCCACGAACAAGGGGCCATCCATGCCGCAGACGGCTATGCCCGTGCCAGCGGCAAGGTGGGCGTGTGCCTGGTAACCTCGGGTCCGGGCGCCACCAACACGGTCACCGGGATTGCCTCGGCATACATGGACTCGATTCCGGTGGTGATTTTTACCGGGCAGGTGCCCACCGCGCTGATCGGAAACGATGCATTCCAGGAAGTCGATATCGTGGGCATTACCCGCCCCTGCACCAAGCACAATTATCTGGTCAAGAACGTACGGCACCTGGCCCGGACCATCAAGGAGGCATTCCATATCGCCCGCTCGGGCCGGCCCGGACCGGTGCTGGTGGACCTGCCAAAGGATGTGATCAATGCGACCACGCAGTTCAAGGTGCCCGGAGAGGTCAAGCTCAAGTCCTACAATCCCACCTACAAGCCCAACATCAAGCAGTTAAACAAGGTGGTGGATTTGATCCAAAAGGCGAAAAAGCCCGTGATCTTCTCCGGCGGCGGGGTAAGCCTGTCTCATGGGCACAATGAATTGACCGAGCTGGCCCGCAAGGCGCAGATCCCGGTAACCAGCTCGCTGATGGGTCTTGGCGGCTTTCCGGGCACGGATTCGCTGTGGCTCGGCATGCTCGGCATGCACGGTACCTTCCGCGCCAACATGGCCGTATCCGAATGCGACCTGCTTATTTCCGCGGGCGTGCGCTTTGACGACCGGGTCACCGGCAAAGTCGACGAGTTCGCCCCGCATGCCAAAATCGTGCAGATCGACATCGATCCGACCTCCATCCAGAAAAACATCCCGGTACACGTGCCGGTGGTTGGGGACTGCAAAATCTCGCTTTCCCAGTTAAACAGCCTGCTGGACAAGGAAGATCTCAGCGGGGTGGAAGAGCAACGCAAATCCTGGCTGGATCAGATCGCGCAATGGAAAGAGACCACGCCTCTGGCCTACAAGCAGGGGGACGTGATCAAGCCGCAGTACGTGATCGAGACCCTTTACAATCTCACAAAGGGCGATGCCATCATTACCACCGAGGTGGGGCAGAACCAGATGTGGGCCGCCCAGTACTATCACTTAAAGGAACCGGGGCACTTTATCACCTCAGGCGGTCTTGGGGCCATGGGATTCGGCCTGCCGGCGGCCATCGGCGCCCAGGCGGGCGCACCCGGCGTTCTGGTGGTGGATATCGCGGGCGACGGCAGCATCCAGATGAACATCCAGGAACTGGCCACTGCGGTGCAGTACAAGCTGCCGGTCAAGGTGGTGATTTTAAACAACGGATTTCTGGGGATGGTGCGCCAGTGGCAGGAACTGTTTTATGAGCGCCGATACGCCTCGACCAAGTTTGTCCATACACCCGATTTTGTCAAGCTTGCAGAGGCCTACGGCGCCACCGGCCTGCGCGCCTCCAAGCCCGAAGAGGTTTCCGCGGTGCTCGCCGAGGGAATCAAGTGCGAGGGCCCGGTGATCATGGACTTTATCGTGGAGCCCGAGGAAAGCGTCTATCCCATGGTGCCCGCAGGGGCGCCCATCAAGAAGATGCTGCTGGTTTAAAAACAGCTTGCCTGAAACAGTGAACGCGGGTTGAAAAGGATTTGACCATGACCGAAAAAAGACATTTGCTCTCCATTCTCGTGGACAATGAACCGGGGGTGCTCTCCCGGATTACCGGCTTGTTTTCCGGACGGGGATATAACATTGAAAGCCTGAGCGTGGCCGAAACCGTGGATCCGTCCATATCCCGCATAACGATGGTCACCAAGGGCAGCCCGATGATCGTCGAGCAGATCAACAAACAGCTCAACAAGCTCATCAACGTCATCAAGGTCAGCGATCTGACGGGCACGAAATACGTACAGCGGGAAATGGCACTGATCAAGGTAAACGCCAGATCCGAGCACCGCGCGGAAATCCTCCGTATATCCGACATTTTCCGCGGCCAGGTGGTGGACGTGGGGGTTGAACATTTTACCGTCAAGGTCGAGGGCGACACGGAGAAAATCAACGCGGTTCTGAACCTGTTTAAGCCTTTTGGTATCCGGGAAATTGCACGCACCGGCGGCGTGGCCCTGCCGCGGGAAAACAAATAACAACAAATGAAATTCGAAATCCGAATATTGATAAGCCTGTAAAAAGTCTTTTTTACACCTATTTACGAATTCATCAATTTTGATCATTCGGAATTGTTTCGGATTTCGGATTTCGTGCTTCGGATTTATGGCCGGGATATTGCAGAGACCAACAGAACTGCTCCAGGCTGACACAAGAAAAAACTTTTTATTAACACCATAATCATTTGGAGGAATGTAAAATGGCAAAGCTGAATTTTGGCGGTGTAGAGGAAGAGGTTATCACATCAGATGAATTTACCATGGAAAAGGCCCGGCAAGTCTTGAAGGACGAAACCATCGTGGTGCTCGGCTACGGGGTGCAGGGGCCCGCCCAGGCGCTGAATCTTAAAGACAACGGCCTTTCGGTCATCGTGGGCCAGCTCGAAGGCGATGAATACTGGAAAAAAGCGGTTTCCGACGGTTTTGTGCCCGGTGAAACGCTTTTCCCCCTGGAAGAGGCGGCCAAACGCGGCACCATTATCATGGAGCTGATGTCCGATGCCGGGCAGGTCGCCACATGGCCGCAGATCAAGGAATGCTTAAACGAAGGCGACGCCCTTTATTTCTCCCACGGATTTTCCATTGTGTACAAGGATCAGACCAAGGTGATCCCGCCGGAATTCGTGGATGTGATCATGGCCGCTCCCAAGGGCTCGGGCACCAGCGTGCGCAAAAACTTCCTGGAGGGCCGCGGGATTAATTCCAGCTTTGCCATCCACCAGGATTACACCGGCCGCGCCCGGGATCGGGCACTGGCCCTGGGCATTGCCGTGGGGTCGGGATACCTGTTTCCCACGACTTTTGAAAAGGAGGTGTTCAGCGACCTCACCGGCGAGCGGGGCGTGCTCATGGGATGCCTGGCCGGGGTTATGGAAGCCCAGTACAACACCCTGCGCAAGCACGGCCACAGCCCCAGCGAGGCCTTTAACGAGACCGTTGAGGAACTCACCCAGAGCCTGATCCGGCTGGTGGACGAAAACGGCATGGACTGGATGTTTTCCAACTGCAGCACCACGGCCCAGCGCGGCGCCCTGGACTGGGCACCCAAGTTCCGGGACCAGGTGGAACCGCTGTTTGAAGAGCTGTACCAGAGTGTTGCCTCCGGAAAAGAGACCCAACGGGTACTGGAGGCCAACAGCACACCGGATTACCGGGAAAAGCTGACCCGGGAACTCGATGTCATCAAGAACTCCGAGATGTGGACCACCGGCGCCACAGTCCGTTCGCTGCGACCGGAACGACGGGGAAAAAAATAACATTACAAGCACGAATATCGTGCTTCGAATTTATGACTTGCAAAAAACAACAGCTTTACTTGAGCCCGGCAATCCGGGCTCAGGGAGCAAGTCTCCAATAACAGAAAAAAGAAGGTTCCCATGGAATCCATACTGCTCTACGACACCACATTAAGAGACGGCACCCAGGGAGAGAAGATTAGTTTCACGGCCCAGGACAAGCTCAAGATTGCCAGAAAGCTCGATGAACTGGGCATCCACTATATCGAGGGCGGATGGCCCGGGGCTTCGGCCAAGGATTGGGAATTCTTCCGGATGGCCGCAAAAGAGCCTTTTGAGCATGCCCGGATGGCGGCCTTCGGATCCACGCACAAGCACGGCGTAGCGCCCAAAGACGACATCCATCTCAAGGCCATCCTTGAAAGCGCGGCGCAGGTGGGCACGATTGTCGGCAAAAGCTGGGATCTGCATGTAACCAAAATCCTTGGCGTTCCCATGGAGGCCAACCTGGAGATGATCCGCAATTCCGTGGCCTACCTGAAGGACAACGGAATCGAGGTACACTATGACGCCGAGCATTTCTTTGACGGCTACAAGGAAAACCCCGAATACGCGGCCCAGACCATTGAGGCCGCGGTAAAAGGCGGCGCCGATGCCGTGGTGCTCTGCGACACCAACGGCGGTGCCCTGCCCCACGAAATCGAGGAGATTATCGGGGATGTCCGCGCGGTGATAGGAAAGACCGCCGACAGGCCGGTGCGCATCGGGATCCATACCCACAACGATTCCAACCTGGCCGTGGCAAACAGCATCACGGCAGTGCGCGCCGGGGCCACGATCGTGCAGGGCACCATCAACGGGTACGGAGAAAGATGCGGCAATGCGGACCTGACCTCGATCATCCCGATTCTCAAACTAAAGATGGGGCATCCGTGCGTCTCTGATGACAACCTGGCCAGGCTGCAGAAAGTTTCCCTGTTTGTCAGCGAGACGGCAAACATGACGCCGGTCAACAGCCGGCCCTTTGTGGGCAAAAGCGCCTTTACCCACAAAGGCGGCCTGCACGTGGATGCCATTATGAAGGAATCCCGTTCCTACGAGCACATTGACCCTGAACTGGTGGGCAACAAACGGCGGGTGCTGATCTCTGACATGGCAGGCAAGGGCAATATCAAGTACAAGGCCCGGGAGCTCGGATTTCCGGTGGATGAAAACGGATATGACTATGCCGAGATCGTCAACACGGTCAAACGCCTGGAACAGGAGGGATACCAGTATGACGTGGCAGACGGCTCCTTGCGCATCCTGATGGAAAAACTCACAGATCAGTTCAAACCGTGCTTTGATCTCGAGTCCTTCCGTGTGACTGTGGAAAAGGAAAAAGACCGGCCCTGCTATTCCAATGCCCTGATCAAGATCAACGTGGACGGAATCGAGGAAATCACGGCAGCCGAAGGCCACGGTCCGGTCAGCGCGCTGGACAATTCCCTTCGCAAAGCGCTGAACAACGTCTATCGCAACGTGCTCGATCCCGTACACCTGGTGGACTTCAAGGTCCGGGTACTTGACGGCCGCGATGGCACCGGATCCAAGGTCCGGGTGCTTATTGAATCCCGGGATGAAGAGGCCATCTGGAGCACCATCGGGGTCTCGGAAGACATTATCGAGGCCAGCTGGCAGGCCCTGGCAGACAGCTTCCAGTACAAGCTGGCAAAGGTCACCAACGGCAACGGGCAGACGCAGCAATAGTGCACATGCTGATTTCAACCCCAAAGCGCATGAAAAGAACCGGGAAAAACGCATTTTAACGGATGATATCGACCCAGGAGTACCCGTATGAAAGAGAAGGTATATATATTTGACACCACCCTGCGCGACGGAGAGCAGTCGCCCGGGGCGAGCATGAACAAGGCCGAAAAGGTACGGATTGCCACCCAGCTCGAAAAACTGGGCGTAGACGCCCTGGAAGCCGGGTTTCCCGCGGCCTCTGAGGGCGATTTTGAAGCGGTCGCAGAAGTGGCCCAGAAGGTGGTCAACTCTGAAGTGGTTGCCCTGGCCCGGGCCTCGGTGCACGACATTGACCGGGCCTGGAAGGCCATCAGCCATGCTGCCCACCCGAGAATCCACATTTTCCTGGCCACCTCGGACATTCACATGCAGTACAAACT
>CAZTHW010000097.1:0-8806 GCA_964613595.1 uncultured Desulfobacteraceae bacterium
GTTCCCACGTTCACATGCGGCTTTGTACGCTCAAACTTCTGCTTTGCCATCTTACGCCCTTTCGGTCAAAACGGATTTTTCTTCATCTCAAACCACATATTTTGCCCATCCGGAAAAACCAAACTGGATGGGCAAAATATTGACAAAACTCTGGATACCCGGCTTACCACCGGTAATGGGCAAACGCCTTGTTGGCCTCGGCCATCCGATGGGTGTCTTCCCGCTTCTTTACTGAAGCACCCCGCTGCTGGGCGGCATCCATAAATTCCCCGGCAAGCTTTCTGGCCATTCCCTTTTCAGGCCGCTTGCCGGCAAAATTCAGAATCCAGCGGATCGCAAGCGCGGTCTGCCGCTGGGGCCGCACCTCTGTGGGCACCTGATAGGTCGATCCGCCAACC
Organism: uncultured Desulfobacteraceae bacterium; assembly: GCA_964613595.1. Classification (GTDB taxonomy): domain Bacteria; phylum Desulfobacterota; class Desulfobacteria; order Desulfobacterales; family Desulfosalsimonadaceae; genus Desulfosalsimonas. The sequence continues at coordinate 399 of CAZTHW010000097.1, forward strand.
CGCCTGGACTTGACCTCCAGCTGCGGCTTGACATTGTTGACGGCCTGCTCGAAAATCTTTAGCGCCGGTTCATTCACCCGGTTTTCCACGATGTCAAATGCATCGTAGACCAGCGACTCCGCCGTGCTTTTTTTCCCGTCTCTCATCACGGAATTGACAAACCGGGATACGAGCTTGCTGCTGTACTTGTAATCCGGCGTGATTTTTCTTTCTGGAACTTCTCTTCTTCTCGGCATTGCCTACACCATTTTCCTGGCAAAGGTTTTTTGACCAAATCTTCGCGCCTTACTTGGGACGCTTGGCTCCGTACTTGGACCGACCCTGCTTGCGATCCGTAACACCCAAGGTGTCCAGTGTTCCCCGGACAACGTGATAACGCACACCGGGCAGATCCTTGACACGACCGCCGCGCACGAGCACCACGGAGTGTTCCTGGAGATTATGCCCGATGCCCGGAATATAGGCCGAAACCTCTACTCCGGTGGTCAAGCGCACCCTGGCCACTTTGCGCAATGCAGAGTTCGGCTTTTTGGGCGTGGCCGTATACACGCGGACGCACACGCCCCGTTTTTGCGGCGAGGCCTTAAGCGCCGGCGTGCTCTTTTTCTTCTCAACCTTTTTGCGCCCTTTGCGCACCAATTGATTAATTGTCGGCATAATTTCCCCTATACCTGTATATCACGCAAGTTTTACGGTTTTCTGCGGGTAAGTAAAATATTGGATCTTACCCTGGATCACTCGACGTGTCAAGAATTTTTATACCTTTTCCGGACAATTCATCCGCCCCGGCTTAATATTCGGCCGCGATATCGGGCTTGGCATATTCGCTGCGCCCCGTGCCTGCCGGGATCAGCCGGCCCATGATCACGTTTTCCTTCAGCCCCCGCAGGGCATCATAAGATCCCGCAATACTTGCATCCGTGAGCACCTTGGTGGTCTCCTGGAACGAAGCCGCGGATATAAAGCTTTCCGTGGACAGCGAGGCCTTGGTGATACCGAGAATCAAGGGTTCGCCCATGGCGGGGGTCCCGCCCTGCTCCACGATCTTCTGGTTGGCCTCCTCAAAGTCCATCTTGTCCACGTGTTCCTCGGGTATAAATTCGGTATCCCCCACGGACTTGATCTTGACCCGCCGCATCATCTGGCGCACAATCACCTCGATGTGCTTGTCGTTGATGCGCACGCCCTGAAGCCGGTAGACTTCCTGGACGCCGTCGAGCAGGTATCGGGCCAGCTCCACCTCGCCCTTGATACTCAGGATATCCTGCGGATTCGGGCTGCCTGCGGTCAGGGGCTCGCCGGCCTTGACGTAATCGCCGTCATAGACGCTAATATGCCGGCCGCGCGGGATCAAATATTCCTTTTTCTCGCCGGCGTCTACCGGGGTAACCGTGAGACGCTGCTTGCCCTTCTTGGTGGTCTTGGCAATGTTGACAAACCCGTCGATTTCCGAGAGGACTGCGGCCTCCTTGGGCTTGCGGACCTCGAAGAGCTCGGCCACCCGCGGCAGACCGCCGGTGATGTCCTTGGTCTTGGTGGTTTCCCGCGGAATCTTGCCGATGATATCGCCGGCCCGGACATGGTCGTTTTCCTCGACCATGAGGATCGTGTTGACCGGCAGCACGTATCGGGCCGGCCCGGAACCGGAAATATTGGCGGTCTTGCCGTCCTTGTCCTTGATGGAAATCCTGGGCCGCACGTCCATGCCCTTGGCCTCGACCACGGTGAGGCTCGATTTGCCGGTAACCGGGTCCACCCGCTCCTGCAGGGTCCTTCCGATCACCAGGTCCCCGAACTTGACCTTGCCTTCGACAGCCGTGATGATCGGGGTCGTAAACGGATCCCAGGACGCCATGAGTTCGCCGGGCTCAACCCGCTGTCCGTCCTGGACGAAAATGTCCGCACCGTAAATCACCGGGAAGCGCTCAAGCTCCCGCCCGGTATCCGAGACAATGGAGAATTCCCCGCCGCGCCGGTTCATCACGATTCTGCGGTTTTCCGCATTGACCGCTGCGGAGAGATTGTTGTACTTGACCGTACCCGACATGCGGGCGCGGATTTCGGCTTCCTCCACCCGCCGGCTTGCGGTACCGCCGATATGAAATGTCCGCATGGTCAACTGCGTGCCGGGCTCGCCGATTGACTGGGCCGCCATGATCCCCACGGTCTGCCCGATCTCCACAAACCCGCCGTGTGCAAGATCCCTGCCGTAGCACATGGCACATACCCCGTATCGGGCCCGACAGGTAAGCACGGAACGGATCTTCACGCTGGTCACGCCGGCCTCGCTGATCTTATCCACGCCGGATTCGTCGATTTGCTGGCCTGCAGCAATTAACACCTCGTCGGTAAACGGATCCAGCACATCTGCAAGTGCAATCCGCCCCAGAACACGTTCCTCCAATGGCTCGATCACCTCGCCGCCTTCCAGCAGCGCTTCAACCTCGATGCCCATGACGGTGCCGCAATCATGTTCATTGACCGTGCAATCCTGGGACACGTCAGCCAGACGCCGGGTCAGATACCCGGAGTTGGCGGTTTTCAGCGCTGTATCCGCAAGACCCTTTCGCGCGCCGTGCGTGGAAATAAAGTACTGCAGCACGGAGAGCCCTTCGCGGAAATTGGCCGTAATGGGTGTCTCGATAATCTCGCCGGAAGGCTTGGCCATCAACCCCCGCATGCCGGCCAACTGCCGCATCTGGTCACGGCTGCCCCGGGCGCCCGAATCGGCCATCATGAAAATCGGGTTGATGGTTTCACCGCCGGTCTTGGCGCTCATGTCCTTTAGCCGTTTGTCGGCGGCCCGGTCGGCTTCGGCCTGCAGGTCGGTCATGATATAGGGCTTTTCCATGGCGTCCATCATGTTATTGGCAATCTCTTCGGTCGCCTTGGCCCAGATGTCCACCACCTTGTTGTATTTTTCCCCCTGGGTAATCAGTCCCTCGGTGTACTGGTGATTGATTTCGGCCACCTCTTTTTCCGCGCGCCCCATGACATCCCATTTGCTGTCCGGGATAATCATGGCGTCAATGGAAATAGACAGGCCGCCGGTGGTGGAATAGCTGTACCCGATGTCCTTTAACCGGTCCGAAAGAATTACTGTGGCCTTGGGGCCCTTGTGGCGGTATGTGTAATCCACCAGGTTGCCCAGGGCCTTTTTGTTCAACACCTTGTTGACCATGTCAAAAGGGATTTCCGCGCGTTTTTCCATGACCTGGAAAATATGGTACTTGTTGCCGCCCGAATGGGTGATGCCGCTGACATCGCCTTCGTCCATGGAGAATACGGATTGGACCTCGAATTCGGGAAGCTGGAAGATCTCCTGGAACTCCTCTGCGTTGAGCAGTCCTATATCGCCGTTGTAGGTTCTGTCAAAGGCCTCGGAATACTGCTGCACCAGGTCTGAAAAGCCGGTGCCCGCCTCCACGGCCTCGACCACCTCGTCTGCCTTTTCCCGCGAGGTGACCATGATGTGGCGCAGCACGTAGCTTTCGCCCTTGGGAATGATCTCCCAGAGCAGCACCCGCCCCACCGTGGTTTCCACGCGGCTGCCGTGGATGCGCACCGTGATCTTGGCATGCAGATCCACAACCCCGGCATCGTATGCCGCCCGTACCTCCTCGGGATCGGCAAATTTCATGCCGGTTCCCCAGGCATTGGACAGACCCAGGGTCATGTAGTAAATCCCCAGTACGATATCCTGGGTGGGCACGATAATGGGGGACCCGTTTGCCGGGGACAGGATGTTGTTGGAAGCCAGCATCATCACCCGCGCCTCGATCTGGGCCTCCATGGACAGCGGGATGTGGACGGCCATCTGGTCGCCGTCAAAGTCCGCGTTAAACGCCGTGCACACCAGCGGGTGCAGCTGAATGGCCTTGCCCTCGATCAATACCGGTTCAAAGGCCTGGATGCCCAGCCGGTGCAGCGTGGGCGCCCGGTTGAGCATGACCGGATATTCTTTGACCACCTCGTCCAGGGTGTCCCAGACCTCGGGGGTGCGCTTTTCCACCCATTTCTTGGCGCTTTTGACCGTGGTGACAATGCCTTTTTGCTCCAGCCGATGATAAATAAAGGGCTTGAACAGCTCCAGTGCCATTTCCTTGGGAATGCCGCACTGGTGCAGGCGCAGTTCCGGGCCGATGGTAATCACGCTTCTGCCGGAATAATCCACGCGCTTGCCCAGCAGGTTCTGCCGAAACCGGCCCTGCTTTCCCTTCAGGGTTTCACTCAGGGATTTCAGGGGACGCTTGTTGGTGCCGGTGACCACCCGGCCCTGACGGCCGTTGTCAATCAACACGTCCACGGATTCCTGGAGCATGCGCTTTTCGTTGCGGACAATGATGTCCGGGGCGCGCAGTTCCATCAGGCGGCTCAGCCGGTTGTTCCGGTTGATCACCCGCCTGTAGAGATCATTCAAGTCAGACGAGGCAAAGCGCCCGCCTTCAAGCGGCACCAGCGGCCGCAAATCCGGCGGCAGCACCGGGATCACGTCGAGCACCATCCAGACCGGATCCAGGCCGGACTCGCGAAAGGCGTCCACCACCTTGAGGCGCTTGGCCAGCTTCTTTCGCTTGGCATCCGAATTGGTCTGCAGGATCTCGGTACGCAGTTCGTTGTACAGCGCCTCGATATCAATGCGTTCCAGCAGCGTCTTGATGGCCTCTGCTCCAATGCCGGCCTCGAACTTGTTGCCGTAGAGATTTCTGGCCTCCCGGTATTTATCCTCCGAGAGCAGCTGCAGCTTGGAAAGCCCGGTATCCTTTGGGTCAATTACAATGAAATTGTCAAAGTAGAGGACCTTTTCCAGGTTTTTCAGGGTCAGATCCAGCAGGTTGCCGATCTTGCTGGGCAGGCTGCGCAGAAACCAGATATGGGTCACGGGCGCGGCCAGGTCGATATGCGCCATGCGCTCGCGCCGGACCTTGGACTGGATTACCTCCACGCCGCATTTTTCACAGATCACGCCCCGGTGTTTCATGCGCTTGTACTTGCCGCAGTTGCATTCGTAATCCTTTATGGGGCCGAAAATCTTTGCACAGAAAAGCCCGTCCCGTTCCGGCTTAAAGGTCCGGTAATTGATGGTCTCGGGTTTTTTGATCTCCCCGTGGGACCAGCTCCGGATCTGCTCGGATGAGGCCAGCGCGATCTGAACCCCTTTATAACGATTCGGATTCTTCGGTTTAATGAAGAAATCGTAGATCGTTTCCAATGCCTTCTCCTTTGATCAATTGAATTATTCGGTGTCTTCGACCAGCGTGATATCCAGACCCAGGCCCTGAAGCTCTTTTGTCAGCACCCGGAAGGATTCCGGGAGGCCGGGTTCGAAGACATTCTGACCCTTGACGATTTTCTCGTACATCCGGGTCCGGCCGGCCATGTCATCAGACTTGACCGTCAGAAATTCCTGCAGGGAATATGCCGCGCCATAGGCCTCAATGGCCCAGACCTCCATTTCCCCGAGGCGCTGGCCGCCGAACTGGGCTTTGCCGCCCAGCGGCTGCTGGGTAACCAGCGAATACGGGCCGATGGAACGGGCATGCAGCTTGTCATCAACCAGGTGATGAAGCTTTAGCATGTACATGGCCCCCACGGTGATTTTCTCGTCAAACGGCTGGCCCGTACGCCCGTCATAAAGCGTGGCCTGGCCCGTTTTGCTCACACCGGCTTCTTCAAGCAGGCCCTTGATTTCTTCTTCCTTGGCCCCGTCAAAAACCGGGGTGGACATAAAAACGCCATCCCGGCTGTTTTCGGCAAAGGCCTCCATGTCCTGTTCAGACATGTCCTTGATCTGCTTGGCTTCATATTTTCCGGAAAAGATGTTTTTGAACTTCTTGCGCAGCTCCTTTGTGCGGTTTTCCTCGAGCATGGCATTGATCTGATCGCCCAGCCCCTTGGCCGCACGCCCGAGATGAATCTCAAGGATCTGGCCCACGTTCATCCGGGACGGCACGCCCAGGGGATTTAAGATCATGTCCACGGTCCGGCCGTCATCAAAATAAGGCAGATCCTCTTCGGGCAGAATCCGGGAGACAACGCCCTTGTTTCCGTGGCGGCCGGCCATCTTATCGCCCACGGCCAGAGTGCGCTTCATGGCCACGTAGATCTTGATCATCTTGATCACGCCCGGCGGCAGCTCATCGCCCTTTTCAATGGAGTTGACCTTGTGGTCAAAAGCCGCCCTGGCCATGTCTGCCTGCTCGCGGTAGCGGGCCAGGATTTCGCCCACCTTTTCCTCTGCCTTTTTGTCCTTTAACGCGATGTTCTCAAATTTCCGCAGCGGAACCCCGGCAAGCATCTTTTTTTCCATGCGCGTGTCCTTTGGAATCAGGACCTTTTTGCCGTCGGCCAGGTCCTCGGCGCACTGCTTGCCCGCCAGGAAAGAGACGATTTCGTTTTTTGCCGTCTCCTCGATGATCTTTAATTCATCATCGCGGTCTTTTTCCAGCGAGGCGATCTCCTCGTCCTCAATGGAGCGGGAGCGATCGTCTTTTTCCACGCCCCGGCGGGAAAATACCTTTACATCCGTAACGATTCCGGAAACCCCGGGCGGCATCCGCAGCGAGGTATCCTTTACGTCCCCGGCCTTCTCTCCGAAAATGGCCCGGAGCAGTTTCTCCTCCGGGGAAAGCTGGGTCTCGCCTTTGGGCGTGACCTTGCCCACCAGGATATCGCCGGGCGCAACTTCCGCGCCCAGCCGGATGATGCCGGAATCGTCAAGATCCTTTAGAGCTTCGTCCCCGACGTTTGGAATATCGCGGGTGATTTCCTCGCGGCCCAGCTTGGTATCCCGGGCCAGGACCTCGAACTCCTCGATGTGCACGGAGGTAAACACCCCGTCTTTGACCAGCCGTTCACTGACCAGGATGGAGTCCTCGAAATTGTACCCGCCCCACGGCATGAACGCCACGGTCACGTTTTTGCCCAGGGCCAGCTCGCCGTTGTCGGTTGCCGGTCCGTCCGCCACTATTTCGCCGGCCTTGACGTATTCGCCCTTGGTGACAATCGGGCGGTGGTTAAAGCAGGTATTCTGATTGGAGCGCACGAACTTGCCCAGGTTGTAGATGGTCACATCCTTCTGCGCAGGATTCTCCGAAGGTTCGTGCTGCAGAACGATCCGGGATGCATCCACGTCCACCACCCACCCGTCGCGCTTGGCCACGATGGTCACGCCGGAATCCCGCGCCACGATATCCTCCACGCCGGTGCCCACCAGCGGGGCCTCGGTATTGAGCAGCGGCACGGCCTGGCGCATCATGTTCGATCCCATCAGTGCCCGGTTGGCATCGTCATTTTCCAGAAACGGAATCAGGGAGGCGGAAATGCTCACAAGCTGATTGGGAGAGACGTCCATGAGTTCGATCTTCTCCCTTTCAATCATCATGAATTCCCCGTCCACGCGGGAAATCACCGTGGGATTCACGTACTGCTTGTTTTTATCCACGGGCGCATTGGCCTGGGCAATGGGATGGTCCTGTTCCTCAAAGGCAGACAGCAGGCGAACCTTGTCGGAGACCTTGGCGTTTTCCACCACCCTGTACGGGGTCTCGATAAAACCGTACTCATTGACCCGGGCATAGGTACAAAGCGAGACGATCAACCCGATATTCGGTCCTTCCGGGGTCTCGATGGGGCAGATCCGGCCGTAGTGGGACGGGTGCACGTCGCGCACCTCAAAACCGGCCCGGTCCCGGGTCAGGCCGCCGGGGCCCAGCGCGCTCAAGCGCCGCTTGTGGGTGGTCTCGGACAGCGGGTTGGTCTGATCGAGAAACTGGGAAAGCTGGCTGGTGCCGAAAAATTCCTTGACAACCGCGGAGACCGGCTTGGGGTTGACCAGGTCATTGGGCATGAGGGCGTCAACTTCCTGCATGCTCATGCGCTCTTTAATGGCGCGTTCCATGCGCACTAACCCGATGCGGTACTGGTTTTCCAGCAATTCCCCGATCGCCCGGACCCGCCGGTTTCCGAGATGATCGATATCGTCAACTGCTCCCTGGCTGTCGCGCAGTTCCACCAAGGTCCGCGCAGTGAGCAGAATATCCTCGCGCCGCAGGGTGCGCAGTTCCAGCGGGGCGTTCATGTTGAGCCGATGATTCATCTTGAGCCGGCCCACGCTGGACAGATCGTAATAAGCGGTTTTAAAGAACAGGTGATCGATAAAATCCTGGGCCACCTCCGCGGTAACCGGGTTTCCGGGCCGAAGCCGCCGGTAAATGTCGATTAAGGCCTCTTCCTTGGTATTGACCTTGTCCAAAAGAAGGGTCTTGCGGATGGACTGGCCTGTGAACTGGCCCTCCATGACCAGGATTTCAAAGCTTTCCACGCCTGCAGCGCCGAACTGCTCGAGCAACCCTGCATCCACGGTGTCGTTGGGCCGGGCCATGACCTCGCCGGTTTCCGGATGCAGC
>CAZTHW010000098.1:0-8805 GCA_964613595.1 uncultured Desulfobacteraceae bacterium
GTTCCTGGATGAAATGGAAGGCGAGCGGTTTTCCAACAACTCGGCCAACGTGGAAAAATACGGGTTCCGGCATGTCACCCTGAAACAGACCGCCGAATATCTCAAGGCGGCGGATGTGGTCATTCCGTTTTAGGAGGCGGATCAAATGAAAATACTGCATATCCTTCGATCCGAGCCGGATGAAACAGTGGAGCGCCTGATCGGCGGCATGTCCGGGCAAGAGGATGAAACCACTGTGAAGTCACTTTATAAGAAGGAAATCGACTGGCAGCGGCTGGTGGACGATATTTTTTCACACGAAAAAATCGTGTGCTGGTGGTGATTGCACCCAAAATGAATATGTTTAAAAGATTAAGGAGTAAAGATGTCTGAAAAACTGGGCATTTTGGTGACCACAGACAGGCATCTGGGCCATGTGATTTCACTGACCCGGGCCGCGCATGCCAAGGGAAAGGCAATTGAAATCTTTTTCACCGGCGCAGGCGTGGCCCTGACCCAGCAGAAGGCGTTTGCCGATCTTGTGGGCAAGGCCAGGCTCTCGGTGTGTGATGTGAGTTTCCGGGCCATGGGCCTGACCGGAGATGTGCCCGGGGTGGGATTCAAGGACTTTGCCACCCAGGCCAGAAACGCGGAAATGATCAACGAATGCAACCGGTACGTGGTTTTTTAGAAATGCATGCCAAAGACAGGGGCTTGCTTTGCGCAGAAACACAAAAATTTTTGTTCATACATCAATAAAGAAAAGGAGGCACTCATGGTTAAGAAACTGATATGCTTATTTTTGGCCGCCGGATTTGTCTTTGTCCTGATCGGGACGGCTACGGCATTTGAGCAGGGCAATGAAAGAAAAGGCAAATACCTGTTCCGGAAAAACTGCCGGTCATGCCACCAGGAGGGCAAATCTGCCGAGCCGTTCAATCCCACGTCCAAGACCCAGGCGCAATGGGAAAGGGCTTTTCAGCGATATGAGCGCTTTGAATGCGCCGATGAGTGGAAATCCCTTTCCGCCTCGGAAAGAAACGATATCCTGACCTATCTTTACAACCATGCCTTTGATTCGCCGTCACCGGCAACATGTGAATAAGACAAGGCCGGATCCAGTCTGATCCGGCCTTGTCTGAACCCAAACTCCGGCCTTGTCTGGACCCAAACAGCATCGGGAGATTTGTTTTGCAGACCAAGTATTACTTCATATGCATTCTGGCAATTGTCTCGGCTATTGCATTTTTTGCCAGCGCGCAGGCCCCGCAGGCGGAAAAAACGCCGCCCGCCCCGGGACGGGCCATGGCCCGGCAGGCCGCCATCACCTCCGGGGACTGGACCACTGCGGATCATTCAAAAATGGACAAGCTGCAGCAGACATTCGAGACCGGCCCGGCAGTGACCGAGGCATGCCTGTCCTGCCATTCCAAGGCGGATGACCAGCTTCATAACACCATCCACTGGACGTGGCTCTCCCCGTACGAAAACGGGGAGCTGATCGGCAAGGCCGGGTATTCCGTAAACAATTTCTGCATTTCCACCAACAAGATGGAAGACCAGAAATGCAGCAGTTGTCATATCGGCTGGAACGGCAAGAAAGACGGCATCAACTGCCTGCGGTGCCACGGAGATGCGGATATCGACTGGAGCGCCCAGTTCGAGGATTACAAGTTCTTCAAGGAGACGGGCGACCAGGAGATTGCAGCCGAGATCCAGGCCGATATCCAAAAGAACGTCGCCAACATCTCCATGCCGATCCGGGAGAATTGCGGTTCCTGTCATTTCAACGGCGGCGGCGGAGAAGCGGTCAAGCACGGGGATCTTGACGCCTCTTTGATCAAGCCGAAACGGACCCTGGATGTCCATATGGGCATTGACGGACAGGATTTTTCCTGCACCCGATGTCACACCACCAATGAGCACCAGATCGCCGGACGGGTCTATTCCACCCCGGCGGTCTCGGAACGAAAGAGCCTGGTCGAAGACGACCTGGCCCCGAAAATCACCTGCGAGTCGTGCCATACGGCCGTGCCCCACAAGGAGGCCAAACTCAATGATCACACCGACATGGTCGCCTGCCAGAGTTGCCACATCCCGGAATTTGCCCGCGCTCATGCCACCGAAATGACCTGGGACTGGTCCACGGCCGGCAGGCTCAAAGACGGCAAACCCTATATCGAGGAGGGGAAATACGACCGGGAGGTGTATAAATCCATCAAAGGCAGCTTTACGTGGGAAAAGGACGTGGTTCCAAAATATTACTGGTACAACGGCTCGGTGGCAACAGTGACCGCAAAGGATGTAATCGACCCGTCCGGGACCGTGCGCGTGAGCCACCCCGTTGGCAAGCGGGGAAGCGAAGACTCCCGTATTTTCCCGTTTAAGGTGCACTGGGCCAGGCAGCCCTACGACATGGTCAACAACACCCTGGTCACGCCATTGCTGTCCAAGGCGAACAACGGCTACTGGAAATCCTTTGACTGGCAGAATTCGATTTCCCGCGGCATGGAAATCATGAACCTGCCCTGGTCCGGGGAGCTGGGATTTGTGGAAACCACTTATGTGTTTCCCACAACCCACATGGTCGCGCCAAAGGAACAGGCGCTTGACTGCCGGGCCTGCCATCAGGATAACGGGCGCCTGGAGAAACTGGCCGGCTTTTACATGCCGGGCAGAGACCGCTTCCAATTGCTGGACTATGGCGCATGGGGGCTGGCAATCGCCACCCTGGCAGCGGTTTTACTGCATGCCATCGGCCGCATAATGGCAAGCCCCGGCAAAAAGGAGGAATAAGCCATGGGCGAGCAAATGAAAAAAATATACCTTTATACCCGGTATGAACGATTCTGGCACTGGCTGCAGATGGCATTGATCGCAGTACTGCTGGCAACCGGCCTGGAGGTCCACGGGGTTTTCTCCCTGATCGGATTTGAAAGCGCTGTGGACATACACAACTTTGTCGGCCTGACATGGCTGATCGCGTTTTTCTTTTTCACCTTCTGGCTGTTTACCACCGGTGAGTGGAAGCAATACATTCCCACCACCCGGAAAATGCTTATTGTCATCCGGTATTACAGCTACGGCATTTTCAGGGGCGAGCCCCACCCGGTGCCCAAAAGCAAAAAGGCCAAGCACAATCCGCTCCAGCGGCTGACCTACCTGTCGCTGGCCGCGGTCATGCTGCCCATTCAGATGATCACCGGGTTGCTCTACTGGAGTTATAATTCCTGGGGCGCCTGGGGGCTGGATTTTCTCACCATGGGGACGGTGGCCTTTGTTCATACGGCCATGGGCTTTGGGATTCTCATCTTTGTGATCATCCACGTCTACATGACAACCACCGGGCACACGGTTTTTGCCCACATCAAGGCCATGATCACCGGATGGGAAGACGTGGAAAAAAGCGCCACAGTGGAGGAATGGGAGGCCCGGTAAACAGTTTTGACTTGCCCGAGCCGATCCATACGCGTATAAATACGTGCACGGGAAAAATCTTATACGCGCAAAAGGGCAATCAAAAATGAACATCGATCAATACACTTTTTCAGAGTTTGCGGAACTTGCCCGCTCTTTTCATGGATATCCGGCCCCGGGCCTGCTGATCGGCGGCTACATGGTCGCGGCCGCAAAGGCGAAACTGCCCGAAGGCACCCTGTTTGAAGCGGTTGTGGAAACCGGCAAATGCCTGCCGGATGCCGTGCAGCTACTGAGTTTGTGCAGTACCGGAAACAACTGGATGAAGGTGATCCACCTGGGCCGCTATGCGCTGACCCTGTATGACAAATACACTTACGAAGGATGGCGGGTATGTATTGATCCGGATAAGCTTGGGGCCTTCCCGGAAATCCGGGACTGGTTTCTGAAACGAAAGACCAAGTCCGAGCAGGACACGGATAAACTGTTTGCCGAAATCGAGGCGGCAGGTGACCGATGCCTTTCCATACGCCCCGTAAAAGTCCGGCAGCGGGATGTGAAAAAAGCAGAAATGGGCGAAATTGTCATATGCCCGGTCTGCCACGAGGCCTATCCCGAAAAGGACGGGTCCATCTGCCGCGGCTGCCAGGGAGAAGCCCCGTACCGCCATTACCTGGAAAATATTGATTCAGGCGCCGAAGAACCGGATATTGAGGCGGTACCCCTTGAAAAAGCCGTGGGCAAAAAAGCCCTGCATGATATGACCCGCATTGTGCCCGGCAAATCCAAGGGCCCGGCTTTCAAATCCGGCCAGGAAATCGGCGCCGGCGACCTGTGCCGCCTTCAGCAAATGGGCCGCGCCTATGTATACGTTCAAAGCGGCGCCAGCGCCCCGGCGGATCGATGGATTCACGAAAATGAAGCGGTCATGGCCTTTGCCGAAAAAATGGCGGGCCCGAACGTGTATTTCCCCACCCCCCCGTCAGAGGGAAAAATCAACTTCCACGCGGAAATCACCGGCCTGCTGACCATTGACGCGGCCGCCCTGGAAAATTTCAACCTGGTGCCCAATGTTATGTGCACCAGCCGCCAGAACCACATCCTGGTGGAAAAGGACAAGCCGTTTGCCGGCTCCCGGGCCATCCCGCTGTATCTGGACCGAAACCACTTTGAACACGCCCTGGAAACCATCGCCAAGCCGCCCCTTTTTTCGGTTCTGCCCATAAAGCCGGCCAGCGTCGGGATCCTGGTCACGGGTACGGAAGTCTACCGCGGACTGGTGGAGGACAAATTCGAACCGGTCATCCGGAAGAAGGTGGAATACTTCAACTGCGAGGTTGTGCACACGGCAATTGCTGCAGACGATGAAGCCCTTATTGCCGATAGCATCCAGACCCTGCTCGATAAAGGCGCAGACCTGATTATCACCACGGCCGGTCTTTCCGTGGACCCGGACGACCGGACCCGCAAAGGGTTGGACCGTGCCGGGCTGGAAGACGTCTTGTACGGCGCCCCCATCCTGCCCGGGGCCATGACCCTGCTGGGACGCATCCGGGGCGCGATGGTTATCGGTGTCCCGGCATGCGCCCTGTTTCACAAAACAACCAGCCTGGATCTGCTTTTGCCAAGGATTCTGGCAGGCCAGCACCTTACCCGCAAAGATATGGCAAAATATGCTGACGGGGGTTTTTGTTTAAACTGCAAGTCCTGCACATTTCCCAAATGCCCGTTTGGAAAATAGGCGGAGACCTAAGCGATTTTTTCATAACATACTGGAAATAGATGCCAAAAAGAGTCTCCCAATTTTCCGGCAGGGGGGTTGCACAAGGGCATTTCGTGTTTATTATATGCTTGTCAGGAGCCGAAGGGCTCTTGATAATAAGGCGGAAGAAAGCCAAACTTCCACTTTATTTTTGCCATGAAAAACCCTCCCTTTGGCAGGGCGGGAACCCGATTCACCCCCGGGTTCCCGCCTCTTTTAATTCCTTTGCCTAATAACTGCCCAGCACCTTGAGATAATCGATCTTTTCCCTGAGCTGTGCCATTACGGGTGCAAAGCTTTCCGCCGCCACATCCGCCTCGAGATCCACGTAAAACATATACTCCCAGGGTTTGCCGTGAATGGGCCGGGATTCGAGCTTGACCAGGTTGATGCCGTTGTCTGCAAACACCTTCAGGGCTTCAAACAGGGATCCCGGCTGGTTGCCCGTGGAAAAGATCAGGGAGGACTTCTGCTTTTCTCCTCCGGCCAGGGGCTCCCGGGCGATGACCACGAACCGGGTATAATTCCGGGGATTGGTTTCAATACCTGCTTCAAGAATTTCCATCTCAAAAATCCGGGCGGCATCCCTGCCGGCCAGGGCCGCCTCGGTAAAATCACCCTGTTCGCGTATATGCCGGACCGCGTGGGCCGTGTCTGAAACCGGTGCCAGCTCCCAGTCATGGCGGTCAATGTACTGGCGGCACTGCTGGAACACTTGGGGATGGGAATAGACCCTGCGGATATCCCCGAGGCTTGTCCCGGGATGGCCGACCAGGTTATGCTCGATACGCAGCGTGATCTCCCCGACAATGCGGAGATCGTATTCCAGGAGCAGGTCATAGTTTTCATGCACGCTGCCGGCCAGTGCGTTTTCCAGCGGGATCACCCCGAAATCCGCGCTGCCGTCCTTGACCGCCTCATAGACCCCCTTGAATGTATTGACCGGCATGAGATCGACCCGCTCGCCGAAATATTGCGTGCAGGCCTTGTGACTGTAGCTGCCGATTTCGCCGAGATATGCGGCCTTTCTTCCCTCGCCGCCGCCGGCCTGCTCCATGTGTGCCACAGCGCGGGCCTTGTCCAGGTATGCAAAATCCACCTGCTTGTCCACCACCGGGGCGATGACGTACAAATCGCGCATGAGACGCGCGAACTGTTCAGGATACAGGCTCTGGGCGCCGTCAGAAAGCGCCCGGTCCGGATCACTGTGCACCTCCACCATCAGGCCGTCGGCGCCTGCGGCAATTGCCGCCCGGGACATGGGGCTGACTTTCTCCCGGCTGCCGGTGGCATGGCTGGGATCAATGATCACCGGGAGATGGGTCAGGCTCTTGATCACCGGAATGGCGGAAAGATCCAGGGTGTTGCGGGTGTAGGGCTCAAAGGTCCGGATGCCCCGCTCGCAGAGGATCACATTGTCGTTTCCCTCGGAGAGAATGTATTCCGCAGACATCAGCCACTCCTCGATGGTGGCAGACAGCCCGCGCTTGAGCAGTACCGGCTTGCCCAGCCGGCCCACGCATTTAAGCAATTCAAAATTTTGCATGTTCCGAGCGCCCACCTGGATGACATCCACATATTTCATGACCAGGTCGGCCTGGGCAGGGGTAGTGATTTCAGTGACCACCGGCATGCCGTAAGTCCGGCGGACCTCGGCCAGGATTTTCAGGCCTTCCTCGCCCAGGCCCTGGAACGCATACGGCGAGGTCCGGGGTTTAAAAGCGCCGCCCCGGAAAATCATCGCCCCGTATTTGCGTACCTGCCCGGCCACGGCCAGGGTCTGATCCCGGTTTTCCACCGCACAGGGGCCGGCCACCACGACAATGCGCTCGCCGCCCACAGATACATCTCCCACCTGCACCCGGGTGTCTTCCGGATGCATCTGGCGGCTGACCAGCTTAAAGGCCGTGTTCACTGGCACCACCCGCGCCACGCCCGGCAGGGACTCAAAATACCCCGGGTCGTGTCCGGCATTGCCGGTCGACCCGATAATACCCTGCCCGGCATCGCTGATTTCGCGGAAAATGCACCCGCCTTCCTGCAGAATGCTTAAAATACGGTTTTTCTGTTCCGGTGAAATGTCGGGCTCCAATACGATTAACATGGCCAACCTCCCTGTATGAAATTGTGGTTCCGGTCCTGCGAACTCTGCATAAAAAAACCCCGGGAGGCAAACCCCCGGGGTCCGGAAAACAAAAAACCCCGGGTGGACAGTTTGTCCACCCGGGGTGCGCTTTGCGGGATAATTATTTCATCCTACACCACCGGATGGACGCTTCGAAAACCAAAAAAGAAGCGCCCGAACACAAAAAAGCTTACCCGGCATGCAGGAGATAATTTCATAAAAAACCTCTCGTTAAGAATTAAAATCAATCTTACGCCCTGTTTTCCAGCATGTCAACCCCCAAAAAAGGGGACAGACCTATTTTTAAAAAAAATAGGTCTGTCCCCTTTTTTAGAATATACCGGCAAACAGGATTCCGATCATGAGCGCGCCGATTAAAAGCTTGACGAATATGGCGCCGAGCCTGCCGTAAAAGGCACCCGCAGCCGAGTAAAAGGCAACGGAAAGATCCTTTTTCAGCGCCAACTCAAAGAGAAACGCCCCTGCAAAAACACCCGCAAACAGGCCTATTACCGAACCCAGCACCGGTACCGGCACGCCGGCAAAGGTGCCAACAATGCCGCCGATAATGGCGCCATAGACCGCCGGCCGCGAGGTCCCGCGTTTTTCCGCCAGCTTCATGCCCAGGATGTATTCCAGCAATTCACCGGCCAGGGCCAGCACCAGCAGTACGACCAGTATGGGCAGGCTGACGGCCATGGACCAGTGAACCAGGTTATAGACCACAGCACCGATAATAATGACAAACGTTCCCGGCATGCCCAGCGGGATGAGCACCAGCCCGGCAATACAGAACAGGACCAGCAGTAAAAGCGCGACGATGGCTGTCAATCCCATAGTCCTTCCTGATTTTTTTGCTTGATATTGTGGGTACGCAATGTTTATAAACAGTTCCAGTTACGGAATCTTTATTTTACAAAAGGTGATGGCATTTATGAAGAATCGTCTGATCGCAGTGGCCTGGTTTTCATTTGTCGGGTTGACATCGGTGATCTTTTTCCTGCTCGCGCTTTTGATCAAGCTGCTGACCGCGGCATTTGACAGGCGGCTTGTGGTGCTCCAGCAGTTGACCTGCTTCTGGGGCGCGCTGTATACCTGGATTATCCCGGCCTGGCGGGTCCGGATCCAGGGCCGGGAGCATATCAAGCCGAAAAAGGCTTACGTGGTGGTGTCCAATCACCAGTCCCTGCTCGATATCCTGATGCTTTTCAACCTGTTTTTCCACTTCAAGTTCGTGTCCAAGTCCGAAATCTTCAAAGTTCCCCTGATCGGATGGAACATGCGCCTGAACCGGTATATCGAACTCAAACGCGGAGACAAACGCAGCGTGCCCAAAATGATGCAGGACTGCGAAAAAGCGCTCAACGAAGGGAGCTCTGTGCTGATCTTCCCGGAAGGCACGCGTTCGCCCGACGGCAATATAAAAAAATTCAAGCCCGGCGCGTTTATCCTGGCCCTGGAACAGCAAACCCCGATTCTGCCGATCGTGCTCACCGGGACCAACACGGCACTGCCCAAGTAC
>CAZTHW010000099.1:0-8737 GCA_964613595.1 uncultured Desulfobacteraceae bacterium
CTACCGCACTACCAGCAACGGGGCCCGGGATTTTACCGCCCTGGCAGAGGAGTTTCTTCGTCGGGGGGCCCGGCAATAGTCCAAGGATCATTCCTCCTGTTGCGCCAGCGCCTTCTGATAGACCGCTTCGCAAGTTTCAAATGAAAAACCCCGCCGCCTGAGGTGTTCATAGATTTTCTTTTTCAGATCAAAGGGCTCGAGCTTTTTCCATTGCCTCAGTTTCGGGGCCACGGCCCGCCATGCAGGTCCGGCTTCCTGGAAGTCGGCCAGCATCCGGTCAATAATCGTTTCTTTGACGCCTTTGTGGAAAAGCTCGTGGCGAAGGGCGAATTCTCCCCGGGGGCGGTGCCGGCACCGGCTTTCAATCCAGGCGCGGGCAAATTGTGCATCATCAATATACTTGAAATCTTCGAGCTTTTTCAGCGTATCCGCGATGATTGCCCCGGAAAACCCCTTTTTCTCCAGAAAATCGCGAATTTCCTCCCGGCTGCGGGGCCGGAACTTCAGGTAGTGCATTGCCCGGGCCAGGGCGTGCTCCCGCTGATCCTCGGCTTTCAGGCGTTCGAGCTCATCTGTTTCCAGGTAGCCGCCCACCGGTAATGACACGGCCAGCCGTTCTGAGACGGAAAACGCATAATCCTCATCGATATATACGTTGTACCGTTTTTTGTTTCGCTTTTGGGGGGTAATGGCGGTGATCCGGCCGTTCATGACTGTTTTTGGGAAAGGGGATCCGCGGTTTCAGCCGCTTCGGGGGTTTCGGTTTCGGCCTCCGGCGGGACCGCTTCGTCCCGGATGGGACTGGAAAGCCCGTCAAACACGGACTGGTCGGGTTTGATCCCGGCAAGTTCATTTAATGCCTTCCGGACTTCCCGGGCGCCTTCTGCATAGATCCGGTGGACCCGGTTGTATTCGTTTTTAACCGTTTTGAGTGGAAAACGGCCGCCGGTTTTTTCAAGGTATCGGAGCACCACCGGCTTTACGACCTGCCAGGTATCCCTGCAGGTCTGAGTCTCAAGGGGGATGAGCCGGTCAATGTTTTTGAGACTCCTGTTGTAAAATATCCGAACAAAGAAACCCATGGGCCCCACGCGCCACAGGAATAAAAACAGCAGCAGCGCCCCGATGCCCGCTGAAACCCCAATCGGGTCGCTAAAGCCGCCGAAAATCCCGGCCGAGGTCCCGGCCAACACCGCGGCGCCGCTGCAAATCACGCCGAGCAGGCCGCCGATCAATCCCAGCTTGATGCGAAAATCCCGGAGCCGGGTCCGGTACGCCACTATTGCCTCAAGAAGCTGATCCAAGCGTTCGGAGTGGGTTTCAATAAAGGAGGCAAGATTGTCCAGCCGCCGGCGCGGCGCATCCAGGATACCTTCCTTGAGCTTTTTGCGCTGGTTTTGCAGATAGTAGAGAAACCCGCGAGTGTCTGGCTGGAGAGAATCTGCGTTTCCGGCTGCACGGGAGGAATAGGTGAGGTGAATCGGGGGAATGTCTTTTCTGCCGGTAATCTGGGAAAGATTCCAGCACAGCGTTCCATACACCTGGAGCAGGTCACTTAATGATGCGCATTCATCAATGCGGTTGAGCACGAAAAGAACCCGGTCCTCAAAAGTGCGGGCCGATATGGTCTCCCGGAGACTGGTATGGGCTTCCCTGACCGTGCCGGCCTTGTGCGGATCAAACAGAACCAGGACAAGATCGGCCAGTTGGGCCATATCCCCGATCACGTCCTGGTAGTCGTACCCCCGGTCCCGCTCAGTGATCGAATCGAGCATGCCCGGTGTATCGATTAAGGCCAGGTTGCGCAGAAACGGGGAGTTTACTTTTTTGAGCCGGAAGTGCGAGGCGAATCTGTGCCCGTGCTTTTTTAAAATTTCAAACGGGTAATCCGGGTCGTTTAACAGGAACTTGCCGTCCCTTTCTTCCGTGATCCGGACGGGCTCGGCCTCCCCGGCATCGTCGGCATAGGTGAGGATTGTAAATGAGTCGTCGGTCGGGGCCTGTCCCACGGCTTGAATGTCAGCCCCCAGAAATTCGTTAATCAGGGTGGATTTGCCCGAGGAATAGTTTCCCACGACCAGTACCAGGGGACGCCACTTGATGGTACTTTCCAGGGCCACGTCGGCATATCCGTACTTCAGCGCCGCCGGGGAAAGGTATTCCCGGACCATTTCCACCATTTCCAGGCGCAGCGAGTTGATGTAATTTTCCCGGTACATTTCTCGTCCTGTCATCGTGGGTAACAGATATGGCGCGCCGTTTTTGCCGGGCGCCCGGACCTTGATCCCGCGAACAGCTCAGTTATACCTATCAGCAAAATGCGCTCGGGTCAAGTTTATGCAGCCGCCCGGGCAGGTTTAAAGTGCTTGAAAACTGAAGACTTTGCGGGTAATGTGGAAAAAATTTTTTTTCTTCAAGGCTTTTGCGTGATGTCTTACGAAATATCCCGAAAATACATGGTTTTTCTTGTCCGGCTGCTGGTGATTGTTGTCACTGCCTATGTGATCATTTTCACGCCGGCCGGGGAAGCAGACAAGTTCCGTGGATATGCGTTTATAGCGTTTTACCTGTTTACCAACCTGGTCATGGCCTACATGCCGGACCGGTATTTCGAAGAAGGGCAGATTTTTTATTTTTTCGTGTTTTTTGACACCCTGCTCATTGTCGGGGGGATTTACGTGGCCGGCCTGGTCGGCACGGATCTCTATCTGGCCTACTTTCTGATTCTTTGCCTGGCAAGCCTCAGCGCGCAATTCCGGTACCTGATGATTAGTGTCATGGTGTTTATCGGGCTGTACGGCTGGTTTTTATATAAAAACGGCTACTTTTCCGGTGATATGGCGGCTTCCTACCTGCTGCGCCTGCCGTTTATTCTTGTCATTGCCATCTTTTACGGGTTTATTGTCACAACCCTGCTTCACGACCGGGAGCGCCGCTATCACGAAACCCAGGAACGCTACTGGCAGTTGTTTCAATCCTCGGATGTTTTTGTCTACACCGTGGGTCTGTTTGGCGAATACCTGTCTGCAAACCCCAAGCTTTATGAGGCCTACGGGTTTGCCGATGAAGTTTCCATGCTTGGAATGTCGTTTTCCCGGTTCCATGACGCCGAGGAAACCGAGAAATTTCAATCCCGGCTGGATGCCGTGTTTGAGCAGGGCCGGCCGGTACAGTACGAATCCTATGATTCTTATGTTCAGCAGTGGCTTTCTCATACATTGAGCCCGATTTTTGATCAGTCCCAGCGCAATGTTTTTGCTGTTGCAGTGGTTTCCAAAGACATCACGGAGCGGGTGCAAAAGGAGGAGGAACTAAAAAAGGCTTATGAAAAGCTGCGCGAAACAAGGGACCAGTTGATTCAGAAAGACAAGATGGCCGCCCTGGGCCGGCTGGCCTCGGGCGTGGCCCACGAGATTCGAAATCCGCTGGAAATCATCTCCATGGGCGTGGATTATCTGGAAAACGCAGTAGCAGCAGACAATCCGGATGCCGCCCGCTCCATAGAGAAGATCAATAGCGCCATTGACCGGGCCAATGTCATTATCAACGACGTGCTCAAATTCTCCCGTAAGTCCGGTTCCGTGATCGAGCCGGTGGATATCGGGGCGCTGGTGGCGGAAACCCTTTCCATGGCCGATCACCATATTCGAAAACTCGGCGTGCAGGTGGATCGGCAAAGCCCGGAGTCTCCCGTGCGGGTGGCAGGAAACCGCAATCTGCTCAGCCAGGTGCTGCTCAACCTGATTAACAATGCCGCGGATGCCATGTCCGATGCAAGCTCCCGGCAGCTGCAGGTCCGGGTATATACGCGCAAGGTCACCGATGTGGGATATAAAACCGGATACCGACGGGCCGATTATTTCAAGATGGGAGAGGAGATGGTGGTTGTGGAAATCGCCGATAGCGGTCACGGCATTGACGAAAACGACCTGCCCAAGATTTTCGAACCCTTTTTCACCACCAAAGAAACCGGCCATGGCACCGGGCTCGGGCTGAGTCTGGCGTATATGATCATGGACCGCATGCTGGGCACCATTGATGTAAGCAGCAGTCCTGGGGCAGGTACGACGTTTTACGTTAAGCTGCAGCCGGAATCGAAAATTCAAATTATCAAAGAGGCCGAATATGACGGATTTCAAGAGGAAGGTGCTGGTCATTGACGACGAGGAGGATTTCTGCTTTTTTGTCCGGGAGAACCTGACGAATTCCGGCAGATTCGACGTTGTGATCGCCACCAACGGCTTGCGGGGCATTGAGCTGGCCCAAACCGAAGGCCCGGATATCATCCTGCTCGACATGGTGATGCCGGACATGGGCGGCGAGGAAATCCTGGAAAAACTGCGGGAAAACCCCCGGACCGCCGAAATTCCAGTGGTGTTTCTAACCGCCCTGGCCACCCGGCAGGACACCGGCAGCGAGATCTTTAAAAAGATCGGGGACTCGTATTTTATCGCCAAGCCGGTGCGAACCCGTGAATTGATCCGTGCCATTGACGGTTTCCTGGGCACGAACACATAATGCCTGCCGTGAACATACCCGATCCTGCCAGATATTCCATGTTTATCCGGACGTGCATTGTTTTTTGTGTATTGACGCTTTGTGCCGCCGGTCTGCGGGCGGAAACGGTCATCGATCATGCCGGCAGACGTGTTGACGTACCCGACAATCCCAATCGGGTGGTGAGCCTGGCCCCAAGTATCACGGAGATCGTTTTTGCAGTGGACCGGGGGGATCGGCTGGTCGGGGTGACCGAATATAGCAATTACCCGCAGGACGCCCGGGAAATCCCATCCGTGGGTTCATACGTGTACCTGGACCTGGAAAAGATCTTTTCCCTCAAACCCGATCTGTGCATTGCCATCAAGGACGGCAATCCCATCGGGGTGATCCGCCGGCTGCAGGAACTCGATATCCCGGTGTTTGCCGTAAATCCCCGGGATCTGGAATCGGTAATGACCTCGCTGTCCGATATCGGCGCATTGCTCGGGGCGAAAGAAAAAGCCGATGCGGTGGTGGCAGACATGAAAACCCGGATAAACCGGGTCAGGCAAAAGGTGGAGGAAATATCCCACCGTCCCGGCGTTTTTTTCCAGATCGGGGTTTCTCCCATTGTTTCAGCCGGGACCGACACCTTTATTCATGAATTGATTGTCGAAGCAGGCGGACGGAACCTGGCTGCCGACAATACCGGGTACCCGCGCTATACCACCGAAGAGGTCCTGGCCCTGGCCCCGGAGATTATCGTCGTAACATCCATGGCACGGGCGCAGATGTTTGACAAGGTCCTGAAAAAGTGGCAAAAGTGGGAGGATCTGCCCGCCGTGGCCCATGACCGCATTTACCTGGTCAACTCGGATCTGGTGGACCGTCCTTCACCGCGGCTGGTCAAGGGACTTGAAAAACTGGCCCGGTTGATACATCCGAAGCTGTTTGAAACAGATTCAGAAAACAACTGAGATGACCGGTGTATTCAAAAATATCGTCGCTGTTTCCGGCGTGCTGGTTGTACTGCTGGCAATATCCATATTTCTGGGTCTGAGCATGGGTTCATCCGGGGCCGGGTTTTCCGCAATGGCACAGGCCGTACGCGATGCTTTTCACAGCGGAAGCATGATGCATGATATTATCTGGAAAATCCGGTTTCCCCGGGTGATCCTGGCTGCCCTGGTCGGGGCTACCCTGTCTCTGGGCGGGCTGGTCTTCCAGGCGCTTTTGCGCAATCCGCTTGCCGAGCCTTATATTCTGGGCATATCCGGAGGATCGGCTATTGGCGCCATCATCGGGATACTGCTCGGCCTGGCGCGATTTCCCGGGGTGGGCATCCTGGCGTTTATCGGGGGCATGGCCACATTGTTTCTGGTGCTGGGTATTGCCGCCGGCCGGACCGTGGCCAAAAAGGAGTCCCTGCTGCTGGCCGGGGTCATGGTCAACGCGTTTTGCTCGGCGGTGATCATGTTTCTGATATCCCTGTCCAGGGACGCCAGGCTGCACAACATCATGTTCTGGCTCATGGGCGATCTTTCCTCTGCCAGCGCCGCCGAGGTGATGGCGCTGGGGTTCATGGTGCTGCCGTGCTTCGTGCTGGTCTTCTGGATGTCTCACCGGATGAACCTGCTGCTGATGGGCGGGGAAATGGCCCAGTCCATGGGTGTCCATGTCCGCCTGGTCACCCTGACCCTGCTGGTGATCACCTCGTTTATGACCAGTGCCACTGTGGCCCAGTGCGGGCTGATCGCCTTTGTGGGGCTGGTGATTCCCCATCTGCTTCGGCTGTTGATGGGCTCGGATCACCGGGTGCTTGTGCCGGCCTGCATTTTCGGCGGCGGCTCCTACCTGGTAATCTGTGATCTTCTGGCAAGAACCCTGCCCCGGCAGGGAGAGATGCCGGCAGGCGTGATTACCGCCATGGTGGGCGCGCCGGTATTTATTTTCCTGCTCAGAAGAAGGGGCGGTTGATGACAAGGGTGATCGAAGTCAAGGGCGTTTGTGCCTCCTACGGGGAGCAGTCGGTGCTTGATGCGCTTTGTTTTGCCGTGGACAAGGGGGAATGCTTTATCGTAATCGGCCCCAACGGTTCGGGCAAAACCACCCTGATGAAACTGGTAACCGGCATACACCGGCCGGATGCAGGAGAGGTTTTTATCGGCGGAAATCCGATCCGGAGCTATGGCAGAAAAGCACTTGCCCGCAAGATGGCTTTTGTTCCGCAGCAAGTCCCCCTGGATTTTCCGTTCCGGGTCCGGGACGTGGTGCTCTTTGGCCGAAGCCCCCATCTCGGGACATTTGGACTGGAATCCGCCCATGACCGCACACTGGCCGATCAGGCCATGGAATTCATGGAAGTTGGGCACCTGGCTGACCGGCGTATGGATCAGTTAAGTGGCGGGGAACGCCAGCGGGTGTTCATCGCCCGGGCAATATGCCAGGAGCCGGAGATCATGATCCTTGATGAGCCCACCGCCGCCCTGGATATCGCGCATCAGCTCCGGGTCATGGACCTGATGGAGAAGATGAAGACCGAAAAGCGGATCACGGTGGTCATGGTTTCCCATGACGTCAACCTGGCGGCCATGTACGCGGATACGCTTCTGCTTTTGCACCGCGGCAGAAAGGTTCATTGCGGGCCCCCGGGTGAAGTCCTCACCTACAAGACGCTGGAGGAAACATACGGCTGTCAGCTTCTGGTGGACAAAAGCCCGCTTGGACCAATGCCGCGGGTCACCCCGGTGCCGGGAAGATACATCCGCGAGGATCTCAAGGGGCTTGGCCGGTAAGTTTTTCCAGGCTCTGTCGGGCAAACGCGATGCCGGAATCGAGTTCCAGGGCGATGCGGAAATAGGCGATGGCGGTTTCAATGTCCCCGGTTTCCCGGTAATTGACAGCCAGGTTGGCGTAATCAATGGCAGAGGCGGGATTTAACCGGATCACCCGGGAAAAGCTGTCAATGGCCGCCTCGTGCTCCCCGCGTTTGAAATGGCAGAAACCGGCCAGGTTATGCAGGTCGGTGCGTGCCCCATCCCATGCAAGTCCGGATTCCGCGGCTTTAAGTGATTCCCGGTATGCCCCCATTTCCTTGTGCGCCTGCCCCAGAAAGGAATAGATGCTTGGAATATCCTGGTCATCCGGGTCCAGCTCCAGGGCTTTTCCAAAATACGCAACAGCCGATTCAAGTGCGCCCTGTTCAAGGTGTACCCGGCCCAGGTAGAACTGCACGTAATACTTTCCGGGCAGCAGGCGATCGATCTCGGACAATTCTGCAATGGCGCGTTTCGGGGCGTATTTTTCCGCGGCCAGCCTGGCGCAGAACATGCCCACGCTGGATGCTTCGGCCCGTTCCCGGAAACGGGCGCCCGGGATCATCGAATACAGCGCTGGAATACCCAGTCCCGGGTGCGTGGTGTCAATGCTTAAGGTTTCCATGTACCTTTGTTCCAGCGCGGCCAGGCAGCCATTGACTTCAACCCGGATATTGGGATCGGACAAATCCGGCAGGTCGCCGACTGGAAGGATCCGGTCCGGGTTGATGATGAAATCCGCCTCTGTGATGTCCCGGAACTTGGGCAGCCCGCTTGCCACGTAGTTGGCCCCGGAGTTGAAATCGCCTGCAAGCTGGGCGGTTTCGGAAAGGGCCCGTGAGAAGGCTTTTTGCGGGTCCGGGGCGGTGCCCGCGGTCCACACGATTTCGCTTTGCTCCGGAAACGTCTCCGGGTCCCAGGCCAGCACGCCAACGGTGGGAATGCCCATGTCCAGGGTGAAATCCGAGACGCAGACCCGGATGTGGTTTGTGCGGTATTTTTCCAGCATCTCCCGGACCATTGGGTCATCTGCGGAGTCCGGGTCAATTGCCGGCACCCGGATTTGTTCCCGGCTCACCCGGGCCGATACGTGGCGTTCAACGATTTCGCAAATCCCTTGGCAGAGCGCTTCCTCCAGGCAGTTGCCCGCGGATGTGCCGTTGAATTCGTTGATGGCAAAAAACCAGTCAAACGGGATGAGCACGGATTCCTGCCGGGTCAGGTTGGCTCCGCGGGTCCACTTGAGTTCCAGCCGGTCAAATGCCCGGCGGGCCGCATCCAGGTCCTCGGAAGTGTCATGGACGGATTTGGCGATATGATCGAAATCCATGACCTCCGCGCCCATCTCCGGCCGGGTGCCAATGCGGAAGTTTGCCGGGTTTTGGGCAAAGCTGTAGAAGCTGAAGCGTTCCACCAGCTCCATGACCGCGCTGGCCTCTGCC
>CAZTHW010000100.1:0-8728 GCA_964613595.1 uncultured Desulfobacteraceae bacterium
GTTCAAGTTCAAGGAAGGCGAAAATTTTAACCGCAGGAATACTCTAAGTATTTTGAGGATTCAAATTTGAGCCTGACGCAGAAATTGGGCAAATTAGCCATTTCTGGATGGGCACTATTTAGGAAACTTCTCTTATCCGGACCGCATCCAGCGGGCAGGCCTCGATACAGTCCCAGCATCCCATGCACATGTCATGAAAGACCATCGGCGGTTCAAAAGCCCCGTCCATCTGTTTCATGACTTTATAGGGGCACGCTTGCGCAGCCGCACAAATCCCCGCTTCCGGGTCGCATTGCCCCGGATCGCACTTTTCATAGGCCACCATGGCAAAAATTTTCTTTGACTGCAGACTCATTGCGTATTCATGTTAATTTGACCAGTATTTTTTCGTCCGTCCTTCGCCTTAAAACAGTAAAACCTAAATTGAGCGTTTCAAATTTTTACACGGATCAATATTTTGTATTTTTTTTATGTAAAAATAACATCTTTTATCCGCCGTGACCAGAAAGGCTTCAGAAAAATCCGGGCAGCGCCAGCAAAACATACAGCCCCGTGATTGCGCACATCCCCGTCAGTGTGGCAATCAGCATCAGGTGCCCGGCCTTTTCGATGTCTGCAGATATCGGCGGCGCAAAAGCTTCCCCGATCCAGGGCTTTTCCACCAGCATGCCGTGATACATGCCCGGGCCGTTGATTTTGACGCCAAGGGCGCCTGCAAATGCCGCTTCCGGCCTTCCGGCATTGGGGCTGCTGTGGTTTTTCCCCTCCCGGAGGGCCGTTTGAAAGCTTTGCCGCCCGGTGGAAAGCATCAGCCCGGCCGATAGCGCGATCACCGGGATCGACAGCCGGGCCGGAATCCAGTTGAGCAGGTCGTCGAGCCGGGCAGATGCTCTGCCAAAATCAAAATAGCGTTCGTTTTTGTATCCCACCATGGAATCCAGCGTGCTGGCCATCTTGAAGGCCGCCGCACCCGGGGCCCCGAGTATGGCGGCATAAAAAAGGGGGGAAAGCACGCCGTCGACAAAATTCTCCGCCACGGTCTCCACCCCGGCCCGGGCGACCGCCGTTTCGTCCAGGGTTTCCACATCCCGGCTCACCAGCATACCGACATGTACGCGCGCCTTTTCAATATCCCCGGAAGCCAGCAGATTTCGCACGCACAAGGCTTCAGCATACAGGCACCGCGAAGACAGGCAGGTATATATAATTCCGAATTGGACAAGCACCCCCAACAGCGGATGCCAGGCTGATGCCGCGACCACCAGCGCCAGGGTGACCAAAAAGCACCCGCCCACCAGGCAGAGCGCAAACAGAAAGCCGGAAATTTGCGGCGGCAGGGAAAATTTCCGGAAAACCGGCTCCAGCCA
Source organism: uncultured Desulfobacteraceae bacterium (assembly GCA_964613595.1). Lineage (GTDB taxonomy): Bacteria > Desulfobacterota > Desulfobacteria > Desulfobacterales > Desulfosalsimonadaceae > Desulfosalsimonas. The sequence continues at coordinate 1,368 of CAZTHW010000100.1, forward strand.
CTCCACCGCCCGGCCCATCAGGCGCACCGGGTGGGGAAGTCCGGGGGGATCGCCTGCTGCCAGGTCAATGGCCACGGCTGCCGGCAGCACGTACCAGGCCATGGCAAGTAACGTCACGCCGCGCCTCCTTCCGGGGAAATGCCCATTGCATTCATCAGGGCGGCCACATCGGCATGTTGTTCAAAGTGACGCGCCAGGGCCGCATACTGGGCATCCCTGTGCGCATATCCCCGCACCCGGGACACCTCCGGACCCGACAGGCCGATTCCGGCCAGCCATCTGGCAAGGACTTGCGGTTCATCAAACAGGCCGTGCATGTAGGTCCCCCGCACCCGGCCGTCTTCTGATTGACACCCGTCTGCAAAGCACACGGCCCGCCCGTTCTGCTCGGTTACGGTCAGCCACTTGCGCCCGCCGGCAAGCAAGGTCCGCCCCATGTGGATTTCGTATCCCGCGCCCTCAATGCCGTCCCATACAAACCGGGCCAGCGTGGTGGTCTTGGGCGCGGAAAGCCGGGTTTCTGCCGGCAGCAGGCCGAGCCCCGCGGTTTCGCCGGGATCGCCTTCCAGCCCGTCCGGGTCGCGCACCTTTTGCCCGAGCATCTGGTATCCGCCGCAGATGCCCAGCACATGGCCGCCGGCCTGTGCGTAAGACCGGATCCGATCGGCCCACCCGATGCGGTCAAGCCAGTCCATGTCCGCCCGGGTATTTTTCGACCCGGGCAGGATGACTGCCAAAAAGCGGGAAAGATCCCGGGGCTGTTCCAGAAAGCGGACAGAGAGGCCTCCGGCGGCATCCAGGGGATCGAAATCCGTGAAATTGGATATATGCGGCAGCCGGATCACGGCTACTGCCGGCCCGTCTGCCCGATCCGCGGCAAACCGTTCCGGCTGCTCGACTGCCACGGAATCCTCGGCCTCGATGCGGATGTGATTGAACCACGGGATCACGCCGAAGCAGGGCTTGCCGGTCTTTTGGGTCAGCCATTGCACCCCGTCGTCAAAAAGGCGCACATCGCCCCGGAACCGGTTGATCATAAAACCCGCGATCTGATCCTGCTGTTTTTTTGACAGGCAGGCCAGGGTGCCCACGATCTGGGCAAACACCCCGCCCTTGTGAATGTCTGCTACCAGCACGGCCGGGGCAGCGGCATGGGCGGCAATACGAAGGTTGACAAAATCATTGGCCATGAGGTTGACCTCGGCACAGGAGCCTGCGCCTTCCATGATCACGGCTTCATATCCGGCCCGCAGCCGGTCCAGCGCAGATGCGGCAACCGGGAACAATTCGGTCTTGGCGCCGTAATATTCCCGGGCCTGATGGTTGCCCGCGGCCCTTCCCAGCACCACCACCTGGGATCCGGTCTCGCCCGTGGGTTTTAACAGCACCGGGTTCATGTCCACGTGCGGCGCCAGCCTGCAGGCCTCGGCCTGGACGATCTGCGCGCGGCCCATTTCCAGGCCTTCCGGCGTGACCCCGGAATTGTTGGACATGTTCTGGGCCTTAAAAGGCGCCGTGTTTACCCCGCGATCTGCCAGAACCCGGCACATGGCCGTTGCCAGCACGCTTTTGCCAACGTCCGAGCCGGTGCCCAGAAAAGATAGGCACGGAGCGGGTGTTTTGCGCTGATTCATATCCATGAAATCGATTCAATCGGTCTTAAGATCATATTTATCCTTGTATCCCCGCGGCGTTACCATGCGGTCGCGATACACAAACGTCCGGCTGTTGCCCACAAACACCGTGGTCTGCATGTCCGCCCGGGCCGCATCCAGTTCCCCCAGCCGGCAGAGGGCAACGGCCTCGTTGCCTCGCATGGCAGATGTCACCAGGCCGACGGGTGTCTCCGGAGCCCGGTGGGAAAGCAGGATCTGCCTGGCGGCCTCGAGCTGCCAGATGCGCTTTTTGCTGCGGGGGTTGTAAAACGCGATCACAAAATCTGCCTGTGCAGCCATCTGAATCCGCTTTTCAATCACCGGCCAGGGGGTCAGCAGGTCGCTTAAACTGATGGCTGCAAAATCGTGCATGAGCGGCGCGCCCAATAGTGCGGCACCTGCGCATAGAGCGGGAATGCCCGGAATAACTTCCACGAAAAGGTCCTCCGGACCGGATCCAACGGGAACGGCATTTTCCCGGCACAGTTCAAACACCAGCCCTGCCATGGCATACACGCCGGGGTCCCCGCTGCATACAAGCGCACAAGTTGAACCCGCACACGCGGATTCAAGTACCCGGCTCACCCGGTCGACCTCTTTGGTCATGCCCGTGGAAATCACGGTTTGCCCGGTGATCAGGGGCCGGACCAGGTCGATATAGGTGGCATATCCGCTGATGACTTCCGCAGACGCCACGACCTCCCGGGCCCGGCCGGACATGTGGGAAAGGCCGCCCGGTCCGATGCCTACGACATACAGGACACGACCGCCACCGCCACAGTCACGTTCCCGCGCTTCTGTTTGGGCACCACAAGGCGCCCCCTGCCCGCTTCCAGGATTGCTGCAGCTTCGCATACGCTGTTGACTCCCATGTATTTGGTAACCGTCTCCGACGGATTGGGCACATCTGCCACGGATGCCAGCCGGTTTCGCCCGAAGCCCTCGAGCTTCCGGTCGAAATGACGTGCCATGGCCTGCAGACCCGGCTCGGCCAGCTTGTCCGAGATGGTGGCAAATCCCCGGATACTGGACAAACTCAGTCGGAAGGCGGCAAACACCCGGCTGACGGCTTCAATCAGTTCCGTTTCCGAAGTGCCGCTGTTGCATCCCACGCCCGCCGCCAGGGTTTTAGGGCGCAGCACCAGCACATCCCCGGCCGGTTCCGTCACCCGGTGATCAATAAAAATGCCAGGCCCGCGCTCAAAATCAGCCGGCCCGGGCCGGTCCGTCCATTTGTTTAACGCCGGATCCAGCACATGATACGGATCATGCCGCCAGACCCGGCCGCCGGCGAGAAACGCCTTGCTCACCGGCCTGACAGCCCCGTGGTTTTCAATCGCAATCTCATATTGTTCCGCCAGCACGTCAACTGCAGGCACCCCGGCATTGTCCGTGGCAGTGGTGATGACCGGGGTGGCGCCGATATGCCCGGCCACCGAAACGGCCAACTTGTTTGCCCCCCCGGTGTGCCCGGAAAGCAGGCTGATGACAAATCTCCCGGCCTCATCTGCGGCCAGCACAGCCGGATCCGCGATTTTTGACCGGATATGCGGCGCGATCATTCGCACCGCGATACCCGCGGCCATGACGAATATATGGGCTTCATACCGATCAAAGACCCGGGCCACGGCATCACTGAGCCGGTCAAAAGATGTGGATTGCTTATCATCGCCTCCATCTGCTTTCAGGTAAACCTGCGCATCCGGCAGCTCCCGGGCGATCCGTCGGGCCAGGCGCGCGCCTCTCGGGGTAACGGCCCAGACAGCTGTTGCGCCGTTACCCGCCATCAGGTTTTTCCCCTTTCCGGTATCCGTGGCCAAATGCCGGATCATACAGCTTTGATGCGGCATTCGTATGCTCCCGGGCTCCCACCGCCTTGCCGACAATGATCAAGGCTTGGCGGTCGATGCTTTCCGCCTGCATGGCAGCGGCCAGGTTTTTGGCAGTGGTTCTCACCACGTGCTCATCCGGCTGGGAAGCCCGTTGGACGATGGCAACCGGCGCATCACTGCCGTAATGTTCTTTCAAAACCGGCTCCACGCTTTCGGCCAGCCCGGCAGACAGGTAAATCGCCATGCTTGCCTGATGGGCGGCCAGGGATGCCAGTTCCTCGAGTGCCGGCACCGGGGTGCGGCCTTCCATGCGGGTCAAAATCAGGGTCTGACAAGCTTCTGGGAGGGTATATTCCATTTTCAGCGCCGCGGCCGCGGCAAATGCCGCGGTCACCCCGGGAATGACTTCATACGGGATCTGCCGGCGATCGAGTTCGGCCATCTGCTCGGCAATGGCCCCGTAGAGGCTCGGGTCCCCGGAATGCAGGCGCACAACCTTTTGCCCCCGCTGCCGGGCCTCGGCCATGACCCGAATGATTTGCTCCAGGTGCATGCACGCGCTGTTTTCCTTGCGGGCATGTGCGGCCCAGCACGTTGCAGCCGCCGGCACCAGGGAGCCGGCATAAACCACGAGATCGGCCGTTTCCAGCACACGCCGCCCTTTTACCGTGATCAACTCCGGGTCGCCGGGCCCGGCCCCGACAAAGCAAATGTTATGCGTTTCCATGTTTTGTTTCCTTGTTCTCGGTGATGCGTGACGGGTGACGGGTAAAAAAAACACGTCTCGGCTCCCACTCTTCACTCATTACCCTTAACCCATTACCGTTCACCGGTAACCACAAAAACCGGGTTGGCTGCTGAAATCCGCGTACCCGCGGGCATTTCCGCCCCCATGCCAACCTGGAGTTCAACCACATCCGCGGCAAGCCCGAGTTCCCGGAAAATCGCAAGGCTCGCGGTCACGGTCTCGAGCACCACCGCATTGACCACGATCCGGCCGCCTGCAGGCAGCCGTCCGGCAGCCTGCCGCAGCACCCCTGCGATGTCTCTGCCGCCGCCGCCCACAAAAACCCGGTCCGGATCAGGCAGCCCATCCATGCCCCCGGGCAGATCCAACCGGTGCACCTCGAGCCCGGGGATGTTAAACCGCCTGCGGTTTTCCCGGATATGATGGACCCGGGCGGCATTTTTTTCCACTGCCACAATCCGGCCGCGAGTGATAAAAAGTCCGGCCTCTATTGAAATCGAGCCGCTGCCCGCCCCCAGGTCCCACAATACATGCTCCGGTGCCAGGCGAAGCTTGGAAAGGGTTACCGCGCGTACCTCGGACTTGGTGATCATGCCGCGCTCATGGGCATAAGATTCTTCCGGGCCGCCGAGGACCGGTGATTGCGCATACCCGGACTTTTCATCCGGCCAGAGCAGAACCGAATTGGGCTCTGCAAACGCGGCCCCGGCCGCATCCCGGGGTGCCATCCAGGCGATGTTTTCCCCGGACTCACCCAGGCGTTCAAACACGCATATTTGCCATCTGTCGGGAGTTCGTTCACATATCACCCGGGCCGCCCAATCCGGAGGATGCCCCGGGTCCGTGTACAGAAAAACCGGTTTCGTGCCGGCCAGCGCGGCAACCAGCCCGGTCTCTGCCGCCCGGCCGTGAAGGCTGACCACCGCAGCATCGTTCCAGGATTTTCCGATCCTGGCAAAGGCCTCTGCCATGATGGAAACATTGGGCACCACTGCCACTTTTTTTTCGCCCAGGTCCTCGGCCAGGGTTTTTCCGATCCCGTAAAACATGGGATCCCCGGTGGCCAGGACCACCACGCGCAGATCATCTGCCATGGCAGCGCGGATGTATTCAATAACTCCGGAGACCGGACTGGAAATCTCCTTTTTCCGGGCCGGGTGTTGGGCAAAAAGTTCCAAGTGGCGCCCTGCGCCCACCAGGACGTCAGCCCCGGCAATCACGTCGCGATGCCGCCCGGCCAGGTCCTGCCGGCCGGTGCCCATGCCCACGATATGCACTGTCTTCATCGCAAGGCCTCTTTTGCCCCGGTATCTGCGGCCACGCCGCCGGAATAGTCAAAAAGCACCGCGCGCGCCGCAATCCGGTTTCCTGAAAAATTTTCCGCGCTCTGCACCACCCGTGCGGCCACATCCGAAAACACGACCGGACACTGTTTTTCCAGCATGAAAAACGCCTCCCGCGCGGTGTTGGCCGCAGATATTGGCTTGACAAGCGCGTCATCCGCACCTGCGGCCCGGGTCCATTTTGCCAGTTGTTCAAGCGCCAACCGGGCCCTGGCCGCATGGGTGTGGGGGGCGGCCTGGGCCATTTTGACGGCCTTTCCGAAAAACCCCGCCAGGACCACGCGGTCAAATCCCCGGTCCCCGGCCTGGTTCATGGATTCTGCGAAATAGTCGCCGATCTGAACAAACGCCTCTGCCGGCAGATCTGCAAACATCTGCTGGGCGTGGCGCTCGCTTCTTCTGCCAGTGGTGCATACCACGGTTTTTGCACTGCAGGCCGCGGCCACGGAAAAAGCCGACTCTATCGTGGCCTTGTAGGCCTCGTGGGAAAGCGGCCGCACCACGCCGGTGGTGCCCAGAATCGATATGCCGCCGACAATGCCCAGCCGATGGTTCAGGGTGCGCGCGGAGATCTCCCGGCCTTTGGGCACAAAGACTTCAACATGCATCCCCCCGGTCCGGCCCGCCTCGGTCATGGCCGCGTGCACGGCTTCCCGGATCATACGGCAGGGCCCCGGGTTGATGGCGGCTTCTCCGGGGGGCACCTCCAGTCCCGGCTTGGTCACCCGGCCCACCCCCTGGCCGCCGGTGATCTGCACGCCGGCGGTTTCGTGCGAAAGCCTTGCCCGGACACCAATGACCGCCTGATTGGTCACGTCCGGGTCGTCGCCGGCGTCCTTGATCACCGTGCATGATGCCTCATCTGCGCTTTTGCGGCATTCTTGAAGCGGGATCGGCCAGACTTCCCCGTTTAGCAACCGGATATTCACGGTTTTCGGGGCTTCCGTGCCCAGCAGCACCATTGCCGCGGCTCTGGCCGCAGCAGCCGCAGCCGTGCCCGTGGTAAAACCGGACCGTAGTTTTCTCCGTGTTTTTCGCCGCTGATTCATGCGCACACGCCCTGCATCCGGATCCGTTGAATCCGCTTATTCATACCCCTGCATCCGCTTGGACAGAATCAGGGTCCAGTAATCCGGCGCGACTTCCTGAAAATCGCTCATATCCGAGACAATGCGTTCTCCCGGAAGGCCGCAGCTCACCACGCCGATGCTCTCATCGCTCCGCCCGGTCTCTTCCAGGGCTGCGGCAATGTCTGAGACGTTCTTGTATGCTTTCAGAAAAACGACGCTTTCCAATTCGTTTGCCAGTTTGCGAAACTTTCCGCCGCCGTTGACCCCGGACATCACCGTCAGGGTCTCCTCTCCTTCCACGAGCGGGCGATTAATCCGGGCAGCCGCGGCCTGGTAGGAGGTAATCCCCGGAACCGCCACCATTTCGACATCAGGAGCAATGCGCGCCACGTGGCGCGCAAGGTATCCGTACGTGGAATAGGTCATGCAGTCGCCCAGGGTCAAAAACGCCACGTCCCTGCCCTGCGCCAGGTGCTCGACAATGATCCGGGCGTTTTGCTCCCAGGCTTCTTCCAGGATTTTCCGGTCCCGGGACATGGGAAAGGCAAGGCGCCGGACCGGCGTCTTGCCGGGAATATGCGGGGCTGCAATCCGCACGGCCAGGCTGTGCTGATTTTTCGTGGAACTCGCAGTGCAGACCACGTCGACGGCCCGGAGCACCCGGGACGCCTTGAGCGTGATCAGGTCCGGATCTCCGGGCCCTACCCCGATAC
>CAZTHW010000101.1:0-8544 GCA_964613595.1 uncultured Desulfobacteraceae bacterium
TGGCTGGCGGTTTGCTGCTGTTTGTGCTATTCAAATTCAAGCGATTGGCCAGCAGGGTGATAATCAGAATCAAAATTTCAAACATCGACTTTGTGGCCGCTGACATTTGCTTGTCATCACGCATAATGGAGAAGGCACAGATGTAGTGCAAGAGCAGGTAGTGTTCAATCAGGACCCCCCCCCGCGCGAGAGCGTTTCTCAATCCAAAAGCTGCTGCTCGGAGGGCATTCCCATCCCTTGAATCCAACCGCACGCGGGACACGAGGTAATTACGATTGAGCATCCCTCGTCGTCGATTACCTGTTGATTAAAGTATATAGATGGATTTCCGCAATCAGGGCAAATTGGATATTCGGCCGGCTTATTTAACTCCACACTTCCGTTTTTCAAACACTTCTGCACTATCTCCAGTAAGTGTTTCTTTGATGACGGTAAATTTGACAACTTTTCAATCAAGTATTGGGCTCTTTCTGCAGGTTTGGTGGTTTTCATACGCCTGTTAAATTAACCTACCCGGATATGTTACGCCTTTGAAGGCACACATCCGTCAAGAATTTTGCCGGAAGGGCTTCCCAATCCAAAGTTCGGTGTCAAATGGGCTCACCGCATCTGTCGCAGAAAAAAATCTTGTCATTCTCATCCGCTTCTTTCTGAGTCATAACACTATCCTGGGTCAGTTGGTTCCAATCTGTCTCCGTCATACAATCAGCACAAATAACCTTTTCATCGACGTAAAATGCTGAAACTTTGCTTATATCGGAATTAGTCATGATGCCTCCTCTTCTGCAAAAATATGTTTTGGCCGGCGACCGACTCAAAACAAGTTGGTGAGCATGCCAACTGTCTCAGTGCCTGCTAAAGTCTGAAATGGAACACAATCTCGCTTTTCATTCCGGATTATACTCAGCAATGAAACAAAATGACATATTCGTATGTTCATAAAAGCTCCGCATGGGGTATCTCCAGTAAATTCTTGTAACTGACAAAATCCGGGATCTCTTTTTCAAAGAACGCGCTCATTTTTTTAATGATATTGTCTTCCGACTGCCGCACCCGCTCCCGGGAAATCTTGTACATGTCCCCGATTTCCTGGAGGACCACGGGGGTATCCGTAAAAATCCGCTTTTCAAAGATGTCGAGTTCCCGCTCGGACAGCTGCTTTTTAAATTCACTCACTTTTTCACGCAGCACCTCCCTTACCTCTTTGTGTGCCACCTGGCTTTCAATGGACTCGGACTCAGAGCTGAAAAAATCGACCCACTCCGTGTCGGAATCGTCCCTGAGAGGCTCGTTCAGGGAAAGATCCCACCCATCCAGGCGCTGGTCCATGTCGCGCACTTCCTGCTCGGAAACCCCCAGGCGGCTGGAAAGAATCTTGGTTTCCGGCATGAACCCCTGCTGCACGAGCTGCTGCTTTTCCTTTTTGAGCTTGAAAAACAGCTTGCGCTGACCCCGGGTCGTGCCGATATTGATCAGGCGCCAGTTGTTCATGATGAATTTCAGGATATAGGCCTTTATCCAAAATGCCGCGTAATACGAAAATTTGACGTTTTTGTAGGGATCGAATTTCTGTACGGCATACATAAGCCCGATATTGCCTTCCTGGATCAGGTCCATTAAATTCTGCATCCAGGTCTGCTGGAAATCCATGGCGATTTTGACCACAAGCCGAAGATTCGAGGTGACCAGGATATAGGCCGCATCCGGATCGCCCTCTTCCCGTATCCGGCGGCCGAGTTCAATTTCTTGCTCCCGGATAAGCAACGGGTGGCTGCTGATCTCGGAAAGATACTGCTGAAGCGGATCATACCTGAACAGATTCCCCTCTTTTCCGGGAGCACTTACGGCATCCTTTAATTTCCGCGTTGCATCGTTTTGTTCGGCTTCCGGAACCGCTATGTCCGAGTCATCCTCAAGTGCGATATCATCCCGATTTCCATACACGTAATAATAGCTCATCGTTTTATTGCCCCCTTTCCTGTTATCTTGCATTTCGCAGGTTCAGAGGTAAAAATTATCAGTTGGTGTCGATTCGGGCATTGTCCATTGTCAGCCATTTATTATGATAACGTGATTCCGGGCCCCGAGGTTATTGTCACAGACATCGTTTTTCCCGGGATTTCCGGAATCAAGATACCAGGCACCGTCCACCTGAAACTTGTATTCATACCGGCCCGGCTGCAGTGTCAGCGTCTTTTCCCAAAATCCTCCTGGTTTTCTTTTCAAAAGATGCTTTCCATCCCATCCATTAAAATCCCCGCAGATACGGACTTCTGCGGCTTCAGGCGCGAGTACCCAAAAAATGACCCGGTTCCGTCCTTTTATGAGATGACTCATCATTGCTACCCTTTTCGTTTGATTCTGCTCTCCCCAACCGTTATCCCTGACCGGACTCGCCGGTTTTCCGGGAAGGCTCCGGGAATTGTTCCTGCCGGTTTTCCTCGAATTCACGGCGCCGCCGTTCAATATTTTCCGGGGACAGGCCGCAGTGATGCATCCACCTGGCAGCCCAGTCCTTGTAGCCTTCGCTTTCCCATGCATGGTCCATGACCTGCTGGACACCCCTGGCATATTCCTTCATCCGGGGGGCCAATTCTGTGAACATGGTTTCCGCACCTTCATGGGTCGGCTTGGCGCCGTGTTCCTGGATAATGCGCCACATTGTCTGGGGATGGTCAATCATCGGACAGGGCCGCAGGGTGTTGTAGCAAAACGGCTGTTCTGCGCGGATTCCCTGGAAAAACGGTGAATTCAAGGTCTCTACAAGCGGCTTGTCATGAATGTTATCTTTTGCAAAATGGCAGAAAATGCAGGGCTCCACCTCGCCGCAATGGTTGATGTGGAAATACAGCCGGCCGCCGGCAATGCACCCGCCGGACAGTACGCCGTCATTCCAGAAGTCCACCAGAAGCAGCGGCTTTTCTTCCCGCACATAGGACTGGAAACGCCGCATCTGATCCCGCTGCTCGGGCGTGGGCATCAGTTCCATGTCCGGATCACTGCCCACCGGCATAAACAGGAAGTACCACCCGTAAAGGGCGCCTTTTTCAATCAGGAAATCCACCCACTCATCCGAGCATATCGCGTCCATGTTTTTTCGGGTGACCAGAGAAGAAAACCCGAACGGGCAGCCGGCTTCATAAAGCCTGTCCATGGCGGCCACGCAGTTATCAAAAGAGCCCTTGCCCCGCACTGCATCGGTGAATCCACGCGGCCCGTTGATGCTGATCTGCGGGGCCACGTTGCCCAATTCCACCAGGCGTTCGGCGGTCTTCTCGTCAATCAGCGAGGCATTGGTATAAATCTGGTAAAACGACTTGGGGTGCTTTTCAAGCACCTCAAGGAGATGGGGATAGACAAAGGGCTCGCCGCCGAGAATGGTGATAAAATTAATCCCCATTTCCTCGGCTTCTGTCAGGACCCGGTCAAAGACCTCCGGATCCATGTCGTCCTTTCGCTCGTAGCTGCCCGCATAACACCCCTCGCAGCGATAGTTGCAACGCATGCTGGGTGAAATCAGCATGGTGGGCGGCGGCTGGATCCCGAATTTCTCCTCGGCCCGCCTGGGCGCGTCCGGATCCCGGAAAAACATGCTGGCCACCATACGGGCCACGTAGCGTTCCCGTACTCGGGGGTGGGTGTTTTGCACCACCCGGTGCAGAAACTGCCGGCCGGGGCCGTTTTCCCGCATCCAGTGATGAAACCATTGGAGGACCATTTCCTGTTTCTCCCCGCTGGCGATATGGTCCACTGCCTTTAATACGTACTTGGCATTCTTGTCCGTATCTTTGCCAAGGTATTTCAATGCCTGCCCAAGAACCTTTTCGGCCATGGTCCGCTTGGGCATCAGATCCTTCCAGCCCTTGAAGTCTAAGCTCATTATCAGCTCCTTTACAAAGTTAGCGGCAATTTGGTGTTCATTTAAGCGGCTCCTGCCTTTTTCGCGAAAATGTTTTTGATTGCGGATTTCAGGGTATCGACTGCATGATGGCGCATATAGACGAGCACGGGAAAATCGGGGAAACGGTGTTTAAGATCAAGGTAAGTCCCCCATGTTGCAGGCACATCCGGATGCAGGTGAACAATGGCCAGCTCCGCCTCGGGAACTTCCGGGCTGCTTAAATCAAGGGATTCCAGGCCAATCTGCTCCACCTCGTATCCTTCCTGGCACAGGTCACGCAAAACCTCTTTCTGTTTCTGGAGGCCTTCCTGCTGGCAGATGAATAATATTTTGGTCATTAAATCTCCTCCGTGCATGTAAACTTTTCCTTTGCGACAGCCATCCATGCCTGGAGCAAGGGATAGCACAAACTCCCTGTGGAATGGAAAACTCCATGCTTTCCACCAGGGCGCCTGACATGAATGCAGCATGCCTTTCTAAATTTTGTCTCCGGGTTGTGGAGAGCTTTAAGCTCTGTTTTTCCAATCGCTTTATTTTAATTTAACAGGGAGGGGTTGATTTGTATGTCGGTCAATTCTTGGATTTTTTTGTCAGTGGCAGTCCTACAAAAAAGGTGAGAAAAACCTAAATTGAAAATCCCGGAGGGTTTCAGATTTTTAAAATAGAAATGAATGTTATCCTTTCAAATAAATTGCTTTTAAAAATCTGAAACGCTCAATTTAGGTTTTTATTTCCCGATCAGGCGCAGGATATTGCCGCCCGTGATCGCCTCCCGGACGATTTCGGAGACCGGCAGATCCATCACCTTGGAAAGTTCGCGCTTTGGTGCGCCAAACGGAAAATCCGATCCGAACATGATGCGCCCGCTGCCGTAGCGCGCGATGTAATCCCGGATTTCCTCCAGAGCGGCAAGGCTGGTATCGGTGTAGACCCGGGGATTGGCCCACAGCCCGTTTCTGGCAATTTCCCGGTATCCGCCGTTTAGCATGCCCAGATGCGGGATAATCACGTTAACACCCGCCGCAATTTCATTGACAAACCGGATCGTGTTGACAAGCACCTCCTCGTAGACCACCGGCAAACCGCGGCGCCGGATTTCCGACACGGCCCGGGCGCAGGCCGGATCATCATACCGGTATTCCGGTTCATCGGCATGCCGATGCCACTTGATTCCGCAGTGACGCGCATCAAGCTGGTCCACCGCGAAATCGTTCCAGATGAAGAAAAAGGGAAACACTTCGATTTCCCGGTTTTGCAGGCCCAATAGATACTGGTTGGAAGCCGCCCGCTGCTCCTGCCAGGCCGGGGTGTCTGCGAAATCCGGATCGTTGCGGTCATAGATCTCCATGACCGGGGAAAACATCACCGCCCCTTCAATCGAACTGCCTCGGATGCCTGCCAGGTAATCCTCAAACGACTGGGGCGGAAACCGGTTGTATATCCCGCAATGGACGTGCGAATCAATGATCATGGCTCCGGGTCCTTTTTCTGAAGTCAGGCTGTGTTTTTCAAAAATCTTAAACCACCCTGTTTTTCCATGCAACAGCGAACCCGGAGCGCCGGCGCGAAAAATGACTGCGCTTTGCATGTTGACTTTGCAGGCGCGTCTCCTATATTTTTAAATACATCCATTTACGCGTACTGCCGATATTTTTCCACAGGGGTAAAAAAACCATGGACAAGGAAAAGCGTATTCTCAATGCCATTCTCGAGACCATCGAAGAAGGCATTTACGTCATCGACCAGAACTACACGGTGGAGTACATGAACCGCCAGATGGTCGAACTTTTTGGCGAAGGCACGGGAGAAAAGTGCCATCGCCTCCTGAACAACAGCGATACCCTTTGTCCGTGGTGCCGCGCTTCAGAAGTATTCCGCGGCAATCGCCTTCACTGGGAACTTTTTATTCCGAAAACGGAAAAAACGTTTGCCCTCACCGAGCTGCCCCTGAAAAACCCGGACGGATCGGTTTCCAAACTCTGCATATTCCGGGATATCACCGAACGCAAAAAACGCGAAGCTGAACTTGCCGCATCCGAGGAACGATACCAGAACCTGTTTGAAAACGTGGGCGTGGGCGTCTATATCAGCAGCAAAGAAGGCCGGTTTCTGGATGCCAACCAAAGCTTTATCCAGATGCTGGATTATCAGAGCAAGGAAGAGATCTTAAATATCGACATCACCAGGGATCTCTACGTGCGGCCCTCTGACCGGCGCAAATTCCAGGAAATGATCGAACGCGACGGCCGGGTGGTGGAATACGAGGTGGAGTTCAAAAAAAAGGACGGCACCCCGATCACGGTGCTGCTCACCAGCCACGTCAGATATGATCATCAGGGCAATGTGCTGGGTTACGAAGGCATTACCGTGGACCAGACCGAGCGCTACATGATGGAAAAAAAGCTTCGCGAGGCTTATAATTTCATGAACAAGATCATCCAGAGCTCGCCCAGTCCGATCATGGCCGCAGACCTGAAGGGCAACATCTTCATCTGGAACCGGGCGGCGGAAGAAACCCTCGGATACCCGGCATCGGAAACCATCGGCAAAATGCATATCACCAAGATCTACCCGGAAGGCCTGGCCTACAAGCTCATGAAAATGATCCGCAGCCCGGAACACGGGGGCGTGGGACTGCTGCGCTCACATCCCATGCTCTATGTCCGCAAGGACGGCGAGGTCATCGACGGATCGCTGTCAGCAGCCATGATATATGACGATGACGGCAACGAGGTGGCCACGGTCGGCTCATTTGTGGACATGACCGAACGCATCGAGATGGAGCGCACCCTGCGCAGCACCCAGGAACAACTGCTCCAGTCCGAAAAACTGGCAGCCATGGGCCGGCTGACCTCCCAGATCGCCCATGAGTTGAACAATCCGCTCTACGGGATCATGAATACCCTTGAACTGCTCAAAAGTGAGATCACGCCGGAAAACAAGCGGCGCAAACTGCTGGACATGTCGCTTTCCGAAACCGTGCGCCTGGCCGAAATGCTGCGCAAGATGCTTTCATTTTCCAAGCCGGACCAGGAAGAAAAGGGACCGGTCAATATCAACACCATTATCGACGAATTGATGCTGCTCCATGAAAAGCAGCTCCGGGAAAACAGCATCAAGCTCAAAAGCGAACTCGCCGAGGGGATTCCCGAGATATACGCATCCAGGAACCAGATGCGGCAGGTGTTTTTGAACATGATCTCCAATGCCCGCGACGCCATGCCCGAAGGCGGCACCCTGACCTTCCGCACGAGCCACCAGGATGGCCATGTCTACATTGAAATCTCGGATACCGGCCAGGGAATCGACGAGGAAAATCTCAACAGAATTTTTGACAGCTTTTTTACCACCAAGGACACGATCAAGGGCGTAGGCCTGGGGCTTTCGGTATGCTACGGCTTTGTCAAGGACCATGGCGGTGACATCCGGGTCAACAGCAGTTCCGGGGAAGGCACCACCTTTATTATTGACCTGCCTGTCCATCAAGCTCCCGAGTCGAAACAGCAAAACGATCTTGACAAATCCGCCTCCACCTAATAAGTTGCCTGCCCAGTGCAACAGGGTGCCCCAACGGGCACGATAAGGGAATCCCGTGAAAATCGGGAGCGGTCCCGCCGCTGTAACCGGGAACGAAAGCCGCAGCATGCCACTGTCCGGCACTCAATTGAATTCGAATTCAATTGCGTGCCGGATGGGAAGGCGCGGCCGGTAGGTTGATCCGGGAGCCAGAAGACCTGCCCTGTTGACGGATTTCCTGTCCAAACGCGCGGACGTTGCGGCACGGAAACCCTTTCAGGGGTCAAGAAGAACGGGTGCAGCCCCCTTGAGCCAAAAACGGCTTAAGGGGGCTTTTTTTATGATCACAGCCATTCTACGGAGGCAACAGATGAAACACGCATGCCTTGCATTAATTGCAATGGCGCTTTTCCTGCCGATGACAGCCGGCGGGCCCGCGGCTGCCGCAGACAGCCCGGATACCGGGACGGTAAAAAAGGGCATTCTCCTGATTACCTTTGGCACGACTTTTCCCGAGGCCCGCAGCGCATATGAAAACCTCGCGGAAGAAGCGCGCCGGGCTTTTCCGGAAATCCCCGTTCACTGGGCCTACACCTCGCAGATCATCCGGGAGAAAATGGCGGAATCCGGAAAACAGGTTCATTCACCGGCCCATGCCCTGAAAGAAATGGAAGAAAAGGGATTTACACACGTAGCGGTCCAGTCCCTGCACACCATCCCGGGACAGGAATACCACGACCTGGTCCGGACCGTTGGCAGACTGAAGCAAAAGCCCGGCGGCATCAAGGATATCCGCATCGGCAAGCCCCTGCTGGCAGGCCCGCATGATATGAAAGCAGCAGCACAGGCCATCCTGGAGACCCTGCCGGAAAAACGAAAGCCGGAACAGGCCGTGATCCTGATGGGCCACGGGACCCATCATCCGGCAAACGCGGCTTATGCCGCCCTCATGTGGCGGGTGCAGCTTTCTGATCCGAACGTATACATCGGCACGGTGGAAGGCTTTCCCGGCCCGGAGAAAATCCTTTCCCGGCTTCAAGACAGTCAGACCGACACCGCCTGGCTGATGCCGTTTATGTCCGTGGCAGGCGATCATGCCAGAAACGACCTGGCCGGCGGGCAGGATG
>CAZTHW010000102.1:0-7377 GCA_964613595.1 uncultured Desulfobacteraceae bacterium
GTTCCCACGTTCACATGCGGCTTTGTACGCTCAAACTTCTGCTTTGCCATCTTACATCCTCCCCATGGTTTTATAGCATCCCATTGATCTTTTTATATACCGAGGCTTTTATGATCGAGACGGATTACAGTTTTGCATGCTGCACGATCCGACCCGGGCTGACGCAAAGAAACGAGAACCGGTCATCACCAGTGGAGCCCACGACCGGATTTGAACCGGTGGACCTCTTCCTTACCAAGGAAGCGCTCTACCGACTGAGCTACGTGGGCTTACAAACTGCTTCGCCGCCAACTGGTATTGGAGCGGGAGACGAGAATCGAACTCGCGACATTCAGCTTGGAAGGCTGAAGCTCTGCCAACTGAGCTACTCCCGCCGAACCACACAATCTCGTGAATCTGCAGCCATCTATCCCTGCCATTGCCTGGGGCGGTCCCCTGCATCAACCGCCTTTTTTGCGAAATGGTGGTGGGGGGAGGATTCGAACCTCCGAAGGCTACGCCGGCAGATTTACAGTCTGCTCCCTTTGGCCGCTCGGGAACCCCACCGTTATTTTATTCATTTCTGGAGCCAGCGGAGGGACTCGAACCCCCGGCCAACTGATTACAAATCAGTAGCTCTGCCAACTGAGCTACGCTGGCCGATACGCGCAAAAAATCAGGCATCGCCAATATTACGCCAGCATCCCGCAAACCGCCGCCGGGCATCCTGCCCCTCTACCAGATTTTAATTGCCAATGCAATTCATTTGCGGCAGATTTTCAACAAAAACATCCCGGGCAACTGCAAGCCGGGCCCCGGCCGTGCTTTGTGTTTAACCTTGATTATTTATAATTTTTGTAAAGCTTTGTCAAGTAACAAATATACATATTTATTGCAAGAAAAAAATACCGGGCGACTGCTCGCGCTTAAGAGGCCACAGGGATTCATCTTGACAACAGGATCATACAGGTGGTATCGTATTATTTCTGTGCGTAGTTTAATTGCCTGAAATTACATGGAATATCGCCCGATGCAATCCGTTTTTAAAAATTATATATATAAGGCTGGTAACTTCAAACATGAGATCAATTCCCCTTTGCGTCAAAATAAACTTTTCCCCCAAATTTCCCATTGCGGTCTTATTTTTTTTCAGCATCCTTTTTATAGGCGGCTGTGCAAGCCTGAACGGGTGGCTGAATAACAACGCCGCCAGCGGGCAGAACAAAACGGATTCAGAACAGAAATCCGCATCCGCGGAAGATTCTTCCATAAATTCCCCGGAAATCCGATTTCTTCCCATCATGCCCCTAAACGGCAAAACCGAGAGCCCGGACAAACACGGGCCCGGCCCGGAAACCCGGGACAAATCCGCCTCTGCGGCGGACCCGGAAAGCGGTTCTAAAATGGGCGTCCACACCCCCCCGCAGAACAATGGCATCCAGTCCCGCTTTGACAAATCCCTGGAATTTTACCAGGCATCCCAGGACTACTGGCAGCAGGGCGAACTGGAAAACGCGCTGGATGCGCTGGACAAGGCCTACGCGATGATCGTCAACACCGATACCAAAGACGCCCCGAAATACAGCCAGCAAAAAGACGACCTCCGCTACATGATTTCCAAGCGGATCCTTGAAATTTACACCTCCCGGTATACCACGGTCAAAGGCAATCATAACGCCATCCAGCTCGTTATGAACGAGCATGTCAAGGAAGAGATCAAGCGCTACACCACGGGCCCGGCCCGCAGATTCTTTATCGACTCCTACCGCCGTTCAGGCAGATATCGCCCCTATATCGTAAAAAAACTTGAAGAAGCCGGGATTCCGGAGGAACTTTCCTGGCTGCCGCTGGTGGAAAGCGGGTTTAAGACCAAGGCGCTTTCCAGCGCCAGGGCCCTGGGCATGTGGCAGTTTATCGCCTCCACCGGATACAAGTTCGGGCTGAAACGGGATCGCTATATTGACGAGCGGCTCGACCCGTATAAATCCACTCAGGCGGCCATCGACTATTTAAAGGAGCTGCATGAAATCTTCGGGGACTGGAAAACCGCCCTGGCCGCATACAATTGCGGCGCCGGCCGGGTACTCCACGTGATTCGCGACCAGAACATCAATTACCTGGACGACTTCTGGGACCTGTATCAACGGCTGCCCCTGGAGACCGCGCGCTACGTGCCCAAGTTCCTCGCCACACTGCATATCGTCAACAACATGGAAAAATATGGCATGGGCGATGTTCAGGTGGATCCGCCCATTGAATTTGAAACCGTGAAAATCGAAAAGCAGGCCTCGCTCAAGGATATCGCCAAGGCCATTGACACCACCGAGGAAAAACTCATGGAACTCAATCCGGAACTGCGCTACAAGGTGCTGCCGGATGAAACCTACAAACTCAACGTGCCGCCGGAAAAAAAGGAAACGCTTCTGGCCAGAATTGACCAGATCGAGGAATACTATCAAAGTCCGAACAACATCACCCAGCACCGGGTCCGACCCGGAGAGACGCTCTCCACCATTGCACAGCGATACAATACCACGGTCAAGAAAATCTGCTGGTATAACAATATCTACCGGAAGGACTACATCGTCGCCGGCCAGCGCCTGAAAATTCCCCAAGCCGGTGCCTACGCCGCACGCGGCAAGGCAGAGGAGCCCCCCCGGGTCATAAATTACCGGGTCAAACGCGGCGATTCCCTCTGGGTGCTGGCCAAGCGCTACAACACCACCACCAGGAAAATCCAGGAGATCAATAACCTGAACGCCGTGAACCTCCATATCGGCCAGAAACTCAAAATCCCGGCCGGAAAGCGCGCAGACCTGGATATATACCGCGTCAAAAAGGGGGATTCCCCCTATACCATCGCCAAGCGGCATGACATGAACGTCAACCGCCTGCTGCGCATCAACCAGCTCAGCAAGAACGCCCGGATTTATCCGGGCCAGACCCTTTACGTGGAGTAACAGAAGAGGCCCGGCCCTGAAATCGCCCGGATCTGCAGCCATATGAGAGGTTTGCACTTTCTTGCCATACTCGTCATTGTAACGGCAGTTGACCTGCTGGTGCCCTATTTTTTCATCGGCGGCATTGCCTCGCTTGCGGCCAGCTACCTGTTCTGGACCGTGCTGACGCTTGCCGTCATCATTTTCGCAGTTGTTTATACCAGCCAGTGGGGGAGGCGATCTTGAAGCCGCTGTATGTCTGGATCGCCATGATCGGCTGGACCGCCATCGCCCTGTGGATCGCCGCGGCCGCCCGCCGGAAGATGCGGCCCGGAGCCAGCGAGTTTTTCATCGGCGGCCGGCGGATGGCCGGTTTTATCTCGGGCATGACCTATGCGGCAACCACCTACAGCGCATTCATGCTCGTGGGGCTGGTGGGCCTGACCTATCGCTCCGGGGTGGGCGCGCTGGGCTTTGAAATGACATACCTGATCTTCACCGTGCTGCTGCTGGTGACCTTCGGGCCGCGGTTCTGGATTGTCGGAAACTGGTATGGCCATATCACCCCGCCGGAACTGCTGGCCCACAGGTATCACAGCCAGTGGGTAGCCGTGATTGCGGCTGCCATTTCCTTTTTCATGCTCATCCCCTATGCATCCGCCCAGTTAATGGGCATGGGATTTCTGGTTGACGGCATCACCGGCGGACAGATCCCGTTTATGGTCGGCGTGCTCATCATGGCCGGCCTGTCCGGATTCAGCGCCCTGTATGCCGGGATGCGCTCGGTGGCCTGGACCGACGCCTTCCAGGCGGTCACCATGATGGTCACCTCGATCATTGCCCTGCTCTTTACAATCTATTACTTTTTCGGCTCACCTGCCATGTTTGCCGCCACTGCCGCGGAAAAGACCCCGGAGCTGCTCAAATTCACCTGGTCGCCAGCGCTGTTTATCGGCCTGACACTGCCCTGGGCCTTTTTTGCCCTGACCAACCCCCAGGTATCCCAGCGCATGTACATCCCGGACTCCATCGTGAGCCTGCGGCGCATGGTGATCTACTTTTCCGTGTTCGGATTTTTATACACGATCATCAGCACGCTGTTCGGCCTGGAGGCCGCCATCGTGATTCCCGGCCTGGAAAACCCGGACAAGGCCATGCCGCATTTGCTGGGCCGGGTGCCGGTTTCGCTGGGGGTCATCATTTTCGTGGGCATTTTCGCTGCAGCCACATCCACGCTGGGCTCGATCATTCTGACGCTGTCCTCCCTTTTTGCCCGGGACATTGCAAAACACTTCCACCCGGGAATCGAAGAAAGCACCGAGCGCTGGCTGGGCCGGATCGTGATCCTCTGCCTGCTGGCCGCATGCATCATATTTGCCTGGTTCCAGCCGGGGCTGATTACCGTGATCTCCAGCATGGCCTCGGGCGGCCTGCTGGTCATGGCCCCGGCCATTGTCGGGGCATTTTTCTGGCGCCGGGCAACCGCGGCCGGCGCCCTGATCTCCATGAGCCTCGGCGGGATTGTCACCGCAGTGATGTATCTGGCAAACATTTATCCCCTGGGCTGGTGGCCTTCTGTTTGGGGCGGTGCTTTCACCCTGATCCTGTTTGTGGGAGCTAGTTTGCTCACCGCCCCGCCCGATGATGCAGACCGGTTTATCGCGGCAGTGGAGCAGGAACTGGTGGAACGAGAATTCCGGATTAGGCGGAACGCAAAAAAGCACAGGTACACAGAAGCACAACCAAATAGGAGCCCCTGAATAAAAAATGCGGAAGTGATATATTCCACGAAAAAAGGGGCGCATGCATGCGCCCCTTTTTCGTGTCCGCTTCAGGCAGTTTTTAACGGGGTTCTTGGCTGCCGGCCGAACCCTCGATGCTGCACTGGGTAAAATCGATTTGCACGTTGCAGCTCGTGCACTTGTGCGGCCGGTCGAACTCGTCTGAAAAGATCTCGTTTTCCGCACCGCACTCCGGGCACCGGCACGTGAATGCGCTCAGATTTTTGAATTGCTGAAAGCCGGGACAATGCTGGGGGGTGCTGGAATTCTGTGGAGCCATATGCCTACCTCCTTGTATAATAATGGTTGTTAATTCATCCGTGCCTCGTATCCTAATATAATCACACCGGCCGGGTATCACAAAAATTTCCCCGCGGGCTTTGGCAACGCCCGCCCCGGCGCAGAAAACCGAAAACCCGCCGTTACATGGAAATCGATCCTTTGCGAAACCCGGTCTTGCCGATCAGGGAATTGATTAGCACCGGATTTTTCATCCGGGCGGCACTTTTGGCCTGCTCCAGCACGGTGTCTGCGGCAGACGGATCAGACAACAGAATCCCCTTTGCATCCAGGCCGTCTGCAACTTTGTGATAATTGTTGTACCGGAGCACAGTGGCCGTCTCGTCATGGAGGATTTCGACCTGCTCCCGGGCGATCTGGGTTCAGCCGGCATCGTTTCCCACCACTGCAATGACCGGTACCCGGTGCCGGACAGCAGCGCACCCCTGCCCCGTAAAGCCGTTGCAGGCGCCCCGCCGAACAGTACCAGGGGGGATTGCGCCATCTGGGCGGTCTCCCCGGCCACGGCAGCGCATTTCTCCGGCATGCCGGCCGCCAGCGCCGCCTCCATATCCGTTGGATCATACAGATTGAAAAACCGGCCGGCCAGTTTTTCCTGCAAATCAGCACACCTGCAGGTGCCGTGCTTTTCCACAAACATATCGTGCAGGCTTTTGGCAAGAATGCAGGACTTGATCTGCTTTTTCATGTTCCCGAATTCCTTTGACGGCCTGCCGAAAAAATACCCGATTGCCAGAACGCCCCCGGAAAGGGCGCCGCAGTGCCCGTTGCCGGTCAGCCCCACGCCGTCGGCAAGACCGGTGGCCGCCATGAATACCCCCTCGTCAATTTCCACCCCCAGGGCCTCGAATACGCCGGCCAGACAACACTGGGCACAGCCACCGCTTTCGAGTTCATGTCTTTTCGCGTAATCATGGGCTTTCTGCAGCGTGTCCACTCTTTTTCGCGCCATGGCGCCCGCTCCTTTCCATTCCGGGTCCGGATCATGCTTCCAGTTTTTCCAGGCAGGCCTTGATAAAGGCCGGCAGGTCTCCGGGGTTCCTGCTGCTGACCAGGTTGCCGTCCACCACCGCTTCCTGGTCCACGAATTGCGCTCCCGCGTTCTTGATATCCTGGATAATAGAAGTATAGCCCGTCAGCTTGCGCCCGCGCAGTGCATCTGCTGTAATCAGCAACTGCGGGGCATGACAGATGGCAAAAACCGGTTTGCCTGTTTCCATGAAAGCCTTTACAAAATCCACCGCTTTTTGATCCACCCGCAGTTTGTCCGGGGAAAACCCGCCCGGAATCAGCAAAGCGTCAAAATCCCCTTCTGATACCCCGGCAACCGCTTTTTCAATCCCCACCGCGGTTCCGCTTTTTTCCCGGTCACGGTTTTGCCCGCTTCCGGGCCCACGGTCACCACCGTATGCCCGGCTCTCCGGAAGGCTTCTGCGGGTTCGGTATATTCGGAATCCTCAAACCAGTCGGTTAATATGGCTGCAATTCTGCTCATTTGGCACCTCCTTGAATGGTTGACAGCGTTTCCGTAAAATCCGGAAAAACATTTTGCCTTAAAAAATAAGTCCGATTGCACCATCGAGCAATGCATCGGATCTTGCTTCCGCCGGACGATATCACAGCACACACGCTTCAAACACCCGGAATTGGTCCTTGCAAGCAGCCTGCAATTATGGCATGAAAACAATTTTATATCCGCACGCAAACTGTTCTGGCAAAATCACATCGGTTTGCGGTAAAATCGCGTCAAGACATGATCACTGCCCCCGTAGCTCAGTGGATAGAGCAATGGATTCCTAATCCATGTGCCGCAGGTTCGATCCCTGCCGGGGGCACCAATAAATTCAAGGGTTTACAACTTCAGGTTGTATCCCCTTTTTAACGTGTAACCGATTTGTAAGCAGATGAAAAAATTCCGGGTTTTGTCGTTTTTTATTTCCGTTCTACTTTTTACTGCCTCTTTTAAACTCAAGCCCCGCCATTTCAAGCAGAAACAACGTTCATCCTTTCCGGCAGGCTACCCTATTTCTAATATTAAAACCTTTCTAAATTCGGGGTAAATTTGCCCTGCTGCCGGGCCTGAAAATGCTTTGCTGATGGGGCTTTTTTAAAGCTTAGAAGCTCGAGTGTATAGTAAGGTTTTCCGCTTCGCTGTTTGCCTGTTATTTTAACGGCCTGCCGAAAAATCGGCCTGTAATTTTTGCCATTACTTTCAGGTAAATGATTCGCTTTACCCCTTTTCCATATGCTTCTTGTAGGTCGCCTAAAATCCATTCATGCAAATTTCATTTCTGCCTAAAGCCTTTTTCGTCTGCACAAAATAAAACATGGGTCGATTCTAAAAACCGGCCCCTGCTGTTTAGGCTTAATTTTTTCGT
>CAZTHW010000102.1:7387-8510 GCA_964613595.1 uncultured Desulfobacteraceae bacterium
CGTATTCACTAAAATTTTTATGGCATGGTTACATATTCATCCGGTATTTTCCGCAATTTGTCCCCATCCTGTCCCCACTTGAAAAAAATTCCGAATAAAAAAAGCCGGGCATTTCTGCCCGGCGACTTTTTCTTTAACCTTAATTTTTTCTGCTGGAATAAAATAACCGCCCCGATCTCCCGGAGCGGTCCAAAGCTGGATAGTTGATGGCGGGGCAGCTTTCTAGAAAATAAAACTTATGCGTACTCCGTAACAGGTGGTTTCATTCTCTGGCTCCCATACTTTGTAGAGATTACCACCATAAGTCACCCGTTCTTCCTCCGATTTATCAATGTCCCAGTACCTTATATATGGCTCGATTGAGAAGGCATAATTATTTGCAATTTCCCTTTTAAAGCAGGCAGAAAATCTAAGGCCATATCCATCGTCAAATTCTTGGTCAACTTCAGGGTTGGGGTAAGTTGGATTAACATCGCTCAAATAGCTTTTAACCTTTCCGCCCAGGAAAAGGTCATATTCAGCAGTTATTTCACAAGTCCACTTACCAGTCAGCGAAACAAGCGTGTTGGCACCAATGGGGGCATACCATTGTTTTATTTTCCTTTCATATCCTCCGGCTCCCCCTATTTCATCATTCCAATATCGGTATGAAAGTCCGGCATAAGGAGTTAATAACAGATTTTGATTTAACAGAAAATCAGGACCAAGTAATGCCCGGGTTTGGATTATAAAGTCCTCCGTGTCCTCACTGAGAGGCGTTCCGCCCCCTGTCTGCCCGTCATAATCCATATCGCCTTTAAGATATTCAAGCCTGAGTTTTGCCATCAAATTATTGGTTCCGTCACTTATCCCGTGATAAGTGTACTCACCGGCAACCCCGTACATTAAACCATCTATTTCCATTAGGCCGTCTTCTTCATAATGGAAATCTCTTATATCTGGTCCTATTTTGAGATTATGTTTGTTGACTAAATTTGTTGTCTGTGTGCCACTAAAAGCAAGGGTAGCTGTAACAAACAGGCACGTAATTATTAAAGAGCAATACTTTAAAATTCCTTTTATGATTTTCATATGGCACCCCCTCATAAATAAAAAACGCCCTGGCAGGCATACGGCTCGAAAC
>CAZTHW010000103.1:0-8459 GCA_964613595.1 uncultured Desulfobacteraceae bacterium
CTCATGTAGTGGCGCGTACTGCGCGCAAGATCACCCACTACGGCAATTACGGCCTCCTCGCGTTCAGGAAAACCGAAAATCTGTCCAAGGACGCTTTACAGCCCGAAGCCTCGCCATTACGCGTTCAATTGGGGGAAAAACAATGATAAGCAAATTTGTTTGGGTGTTCTTGCTTTTCTCTTTGACGGCAAATACCGCAGGCGCCTCAAATGATTCCTTCCGGCTCTGGGACGTCAGTGAACAGACGGAAATCCCCCTTTCCGAAGCTGCCGGGGAAATAATCGGGGAAAATAGAGGAAAGAAGCTGCAAATTGGCAGCCACTTCCGGGGGAACGGGTGTGGACGGCTGCTCATTCGCCGAACAGGCATATTTTCAGGCGATCCCACTTTCCATTTTTTACCCATTGGTATTTTTCCTTGAAATGCGTGTCGGAAATGTAGAGATTCCCGGATTTTTGGCGTTCGGGGAATTTGCGGACCTGGCTGGGCCCCCCGTTGTACATGGCATACAGGCAGGCGGCCAGACCGTCCCGGTCCAGGGCTTTGATCGTATCTTTTTTGGGCAGGACATACCGGGTGAGGTAGTGCCCCAGGATTTCAACTCCGGCCTCTGCATTGTAGCCCACGTGCCAGCGCAGGTGCTGCAGGCTGTAGATCCCCCGCCAGACCCGCTCGTGTATCTGCATGAGCCCCACTGAAGTGTTGTTGTAGGACTTGAGAAAGGTGATTTTCTGATTTTTCACAATAAATTGGCGAAAGCAGCTCTCCTGCCAGGCGGTGGCGTAGACCAGGTCTTTGAACAGGCCCTGGTATTTTCCGGGAATTTTGCCCTTTTGCAGGTTTTTTTGCACCGCTGTTTTCAAAATGGCCTTTACCCGGTTCCGGTGGGCGTCCAGGTTATCCCTGGAAACCAGCCACTGCCGCATTTCCTGGAGATTCGGCAGGTCCCCGGGGGTGGCCGCCCGGCAAGGTCCTGGCGAGAATATGCCGCTGATCCAGGAGATCAGGGACCGGGCCGGGGAAAAACCAGCGCCTGGCTTTTGATAAGCGTCCGATGCATCCTTGTCCCGGATCGGCCCGGAGGTTTCAATGGGCGGGCCCAGACCCAAAAGCTCCCTGAGCACCGGGTTGACCGCGGGCGTGTATTCCAGCATCAGCTGGTTATTCGAGGACAGCATCCGGGCCAGCCGGATCAGGCCGTCCCTGCTGATGTCAATGTTCAGGGCGGGTCCCAGCTGATCCAGCGCTGCAAGCGCGTCGGAGGCGGTGAAGTAAGCCAGGTAGGCCCAGGGATCGGCTGCCGGGTCGGATTGGTTAAAATGCGCGCGCAGAATCGGGGCCAGCTGTTTCCAGGCCCGGAGAAACTGCTGTCTGACAAAATCCCGGCCGCGGGTGTTGCGGGAGATGGCGTCAACAAACCGGTAACGTGTCTCCAGCAGGACATCGAGGAGGATTTGCCGCTCCTGCGGGCTCAGGGGATCGCCTGCCACTGCCAGCATGGTGGTGACGAGAAAAGCGTCCCAGGTCTCCCAGGTTTTGGTAAAAGACGCCAGTTCTTCAGGGGAAAGTGCTTCAGGAGGCGTTTTCCGGGGCGCTTCAGCGGGGATTGCCATCTCGCCGGAAAACCTTATTGCCAGGCCTTGCGGGTTGATGGAAACAACATCCGGCTTCAGGCTGTCCAGAAACTGCCGGATCCGGGATTGGTCGGCCTCCGGGGCCATGGATAACAGAAGGGGTTTGAGTTCTTTAACCGGGGGCTCGAGGTCCAGGGAGAGCGCATTGAGCTGGTCGAATACCCGGCCTTCAAAAAATTGCCACAATTTCGCCATAACCGTGGCCGGCTGCTTTTCCGGAGTCAACAATTCAGAGTCCTGCCAGTCTAATCTCAGCCGCCAGTTTGTTCGGTCAAGCCGGGGTTTGGCGTAAACCCGGGTATATCCCTCCCATTGCACCGGGAACAGGCACCTGTCGCCAACCGATTGTCCGCCCGTCATCTTTACCGTCATTTCCAGTCGAATCCGACTGTTGTCCAGAGCCAGGCGGGGGTCGGCCAGCCGGATCTGCCGGCAGTTATCCGTCGGGTCTCTTAGAACCAGGCAAGGACCCGGTTCCGTGAACAAATCCGCCAGCATCAGGGATTGCAGCAATGGATAGTCGATTTGAATCGGGAGGGTGACCGGTTCGGCACATGCCCGGTGGGGCATGAAAAACAGGCAGGGCAGGATCAGTGCCAGCCAGGCAGTGCGGAGAAGGTGTTTTTTCATCACATTACTGCCACGGCATAGTTCTCAGTCAATGTATATATCACAATAACCCCGTTCTTACATGAATTGGCGGATGGCCTGATCCATCACAATAACATCCGGATTGAGCTGGTCTGCCAACAGAACCGCTTCCTGGCCGCGATCAGGCTGTCCTCAGACCTCGAAGCCGTTTACTTCATTTAACAGCCCGGTGACAGCCTCTCGCATGAAAGAATTATCATCGACTACCAGGATTTTGATACAGCTTGATTGATCGAAGTTCATGTAAAAAACATAATATCCGCCCTAAGACTCTGCCAACAATCTTCAGGAATCTTTCAACTTACCGCAAGTACTTCTTGCCAGCATCGGTAATATTCCTGGTACACCTCAAATTTGCACCTTGAATCCGGCAATCTTCTGTCGTTCAAGAGTCGCATTACGCTAAAGTGCTATCGCTCAAAGGGCGGTTTGCCAGACTATTGCAGGCCATAGCCGCATTCCGAAAAAGCAGATTAAAAGCCTGCTAAGAACAAGAATCATATCTTACCGCTGGGATTCCCATACAGGCTCATGCGCCTGTATGACAAATCCCTGCTGTTTTTGCCGGATACAGAGCACCCAAGCGACAATGGCGCTTGCACACCTCATGATCGACCATATGCAGAAGGGCAGATATGTGCATCCTGCCGTCCGAGGGATATCTCCCGATACGGTAGGTCTTAACTTTTTGAGGAAAGAGCTCCACCGGGATCTCACCAGTTTCTATGGTTGTCTTTCGTATCAGGCCGTGAAGTTTTGCCCCCATGCAGCTTGTTTATAAAATCTCGAGCTCATCGAGCAATTGGATAATCCTCAGGGATTCGGCCACACCTGTGGTGCCCCTCATGCTGGTGACTACCGAAAGCGTTTCCAACATTTCCTCCTTGGTTGCCCCCTGGTCCAGGGCTCCCATGGCTTGGCCCAGCACACAGTTTCTGCATCCGGCTCCAAGGGCCACAGCCATGGCCATGAGGCGCTTGGTTTTGGCATCAATGGCCCCATCCTTGTAAGCCTCGTCCATCTGGGCCTTGATCTGTTTTGCGGTTTCAGGCATGACTTCTGCAAACCGGCCGAGATTTTTTGCTCGGTTCTTGTTGAGCGCTATCTGACTTTCCGACATGTGTTCCTCCTTTTTTGCAGATGGTTAAACAGGAAATCTGCATATTTGTTGCTTACGGTGACACCAAAGTCAAGGCGGTTTTGAAAACACCCTTTTTCATCGAGGAATGGCAGGTCCAAGAAAGAGTTTGACAACTTGAAGTCTCAAAATGCGACATCAAGTTCGGGCTGGGGAGGCCGGCGGAAACCGCCGCTGGTCTTCACCGAGCACGGGGCCTTGCAGGCGGCGATTGTGTTGAACTCCGAGCAGGCCAACAAAATGAGCGTTTGAGAGAAATCGGCCCCTTTGGGCGGCGTGACCGTAAAACCGCAGAGGTTGCGGAAGGCCAGCGCGGCCGGAAGCGTACGCATCAATGTTTCGCGCTGATCATTGACAGACGTCATATCCCTTTCCGGATAATGTGATTTTTTTACCTGTTTTTGAAAATTCGCGGTATATATTTACATCTCTTCGTTTTCAAAGCATTTATCAACAGTGCCGTCAATCGGTAAGATGGGGTCGGTTTTGAACAACACTATGCACGGCGGCGGACACAAACAGATTTATGCGGATCTTATGACACAACTGGCCGGGGCCGATATCGCGGATTTGGCAGCGAGCCTCGGCCTTGTGCAAAATGAGGCCGGAGAAGCCGAGATTCCGTTTTGCGGGGCGATTTACCGGGTGTCCCGTGCGGAGGTGCGGCGCGAGGACGGGCAGAGTTTTTCGTATGCCACCGGCAGCGGCCTGATCCGCTATCTGCTGCGGGGCAGCAGAATCCGTCCTTCCGGACGGTTTGTCACCTTTGCAGAGCTTGCCGGTCCCCTTTTCAAGCACGGCAGCTATTCGGCCAGCGCTTTGGAGCGGCCCATTGTGAAACGGTTTGCCGGGCGGTTGCCGGAGCTGATGGCAGCAGCGGCCGCGTTCGGGGGGAAACCGGGGGGCGAAGGGGGCCTGGGGTCGGTGAGCCTGATATTCGAATTGCTGCCCCGTGTTCCCATGCAGCTGATCTTCTATGATCGGGACGAGGAGTTTCCCGCCCGGGCAACCCTGTTGTTTGACAGCAATGCCACGCAATTGATTGATTTTGAAACCCTGGCCGTGCTGGTGACCCTGTTTGTGCATTCCCTGACAGGGTCCGGGCAGGCGGACTTGAGTGACAGGGGTTAAGTTTGCTCTTGACTCTTTTCGGGCGGTTAGCAGATGATATTACAGCACGTGCTGTTAAATCGCTTCCTGCTGTCCCCGCGGGGTCAGTTTCTATAAAGCCGTCCTCGATGGTCTGATCTCACCATTGGCATTTTATCAACATCCTTCCTATGGTATAGTGTAAGTCATATTACGCTTTCGGAATTTTTCCAGAGAGACCAAAGGAGGCAAGCGTGCCCCGCACTGTCCGTGCAAATGCGGCTGTCGCCTGGCCCCCGGGAAAAAGAAGATGCCTCGGGGGCGCCCTCATCGCACTGCTCCTTCTCCTGCTTGCAGGAGCCGCATCCATTCCGTTTTTTTTCGAGTCCTCGTCGATTCTCTATAAATTCGGCGCGGACAAATTAATGCTGCGCGCCGGCAAAGTCCTGGGTATGATCGCAGCCACACTGGTGCTGTTCCAACTGTTATTGAGCGCACGTATCAAGTTTTTGGACCGGATTTTCGCCCTTGATCGACTGCTGAATGCCCACCGCATTATCGGCACCACACTTGCGTGCTGCCTGATTCTTCATCCCGTGCTGATCTTCCTGCCCGATGCCATGCTCTTTATTCCTTTTCAATGGCGCTACTGGCCGGAGTTCGTGGGTCTGTTTCTGCTCCTGTCAATCCTGGGCATGGCCGTATCTGGTAATTTCCGGGCCGCGATGGGGATTCGTTTCGATCTCTGGTGGCTGATGCACCGGATGGCTGCTGCTGCGGTGGCCGTCGCCCTGTTTGTCCATATACTGTTTGTCAGTGAAACATTTGAACAAGGGTTCCCCAGAACCGTCGTTTTCGTCGCAATCGCCCTTTATGCTGCCCTTTACCTCTGGGTTAAGCTCAAACGCCTGGTGATCCGGTGCCGGCCCTATACCATATCATTGGTCAAACCGGCGGGCCGGGAAGCTTTTCAACTCCGGATCAGCCCGAATTCAAGGGATATCCGGCTCTACGCGCCCGGCCAGTTCGCGCTCATCCGCATCCACTCGCCGCATATTTCAAGCGAGGAGCACCCCTTCACCATCGCCGCCTCACCGGCAAGGTCGTCGGATCTCGAATTTGTCATCCGGACCAGCGGCGACTGGACCCGGCATATCGGCCGGGTCCAGCCAGGGGATCTTGTATCCATAGATGGCCCCTACGGCCTTTTTACCCATTTGCGATGCCCGGAAAATCGGGAAATCATCATGATCGCCGGTGGCATCGGCATCACCCCCATGCTGAGCATGCTGCGCTACATGTCCGACAAACGCGACCAACGAAAAATCACCCTGGCCTGGAGCAATCGGACCCGGGAGCACATTGTCTTCCCCTAAGAATTCAAAGCATTTGAAAACAGCCTGCCAGGCCTTGACATCACACACATTCTGACCGAAGACCCGGTTTCCCGTGAAACAGAAGGGAAATTGGAGCCAAGCCAGCTGGAGCGCCTGCTTTCCGGCTGCAGCCGGCAGGCCATGATTTTTCTCTGCGGCCCCCCACAAATGATGACAGAGATCGAAAAAGCCCTTGTGCAGCTCGGGTTTTCAAAATGGCGGATTTTCACCGAGCGGTTTGGCTTCTAACTGGACAACTTGCGCTTTTGATCCCTATGCTGATGGTTCCCATGGGTCTTAAGCAATCCGGGGCTTTCATGAACGTGTCCTTGCCCACACCGTTGTATACCACGCCCACGCCTTAATGACACCGGAGCGAGTCGGGGTTATATTTTTTTGCATAAAGGCGGCAATGCGCATATGACGTTTGAAGAACAGGTAACAGATTTCCCGCTTGAGAGGAGATCTATGATGAAGCCGATTGAAAACCAGACAATAATGATCACCGGGGTCACGGACGGACTGGGTAAAAAAGTCGCACTGGATTTGGCCGACCGCAAGGCCGGTGTTATCATCCACGGCCGCAATCCCCGAAAGGGGGAGGCCGTGGTCAAAGAAATCCGGGAGGCCACGGGAAATCCGAAGATCACCTATTACAATGCGGATTTCTCCGCCCTTGATGAAGTCAGAATGCTTGCTGGAAAGATCCGGGCGGATCAGGGCCGTCTGGACGTACTGATCAACAACGCCGGGATCGGGCCGGGGCCGGACGGGTCGGTTCGGGAGGAAAGTAAAGACGGTTACGAACTCCGTTTTGCGGTCAACTATCTGGCCACCTTTCTGCTGACCCACCGGCTGCTTCCGCTGCTGCGGGATTCCGCACCTTCGCGCATCGTGAACGTGGCCTCTGCGGGGCAGCAATCCATTGACTTTGACGACGTAATGCTCGAAAGTGGATATGACGGCTTGCGCGCATACCGGCAGAGCAAGCTTGCCATGATCCTGTTTACGTTCGATCTTGCAGCGCAGTTAAAAGACAGCGGAATCACGGCCAATTGTCTGCATCCGGCCACGCTGATGCCCACCAACATGGTCCTGGAGACCGATTATTTTTCCGGTTCCATAGATGCAGTATCGCAGGGGGCTGAAGCAGTGGAATACCTGGCCGAGTCTGCAGCGCTCGACGGCGTGACCGGTGCGTATTTTAACGGGAAAACCCGGGCCGAGCCCATGCCCCAAGCTTCCGATCCGCAGGCCCAGCGGAAACTTCGGGAATTGAGCCGTAAACTGACCCGGCTGTGACAGGGGCCAAGACTGCCCACACCGCAAATAGCTTCACAAAGGCTATATGTTATATGTGATCGGGGGCAGTATGCATTAAGACCTTAGCCTAAAAACGGGACTTTTATAAATATGGATGTATCGGCCTACCGTAAGCTAAGAAATAGAATAAGCAGCACTGAGCATGGTTACCTAATTGAAAAATGGCAGAATATTGAACCGTGCGAGAATGCGGAAGAATTTTTCCGGCAATATGCCTGGGTTGTTATAAACACGGGATTAAAGAATCAGGTTGCTCAAAAAATTTATGATAGAATGCTTAAGGCCATTGATAGTGGGGAGCCTATAGCAAATGCTTATGGAAACGAAAGAAAAGCAAGAGCCATAGAGTACATTTATCAAAACCGGCGTGACATTTTCCATCTATACATTAAATCGGATGATAAATTGAAATTCCTTGAGGAATTGCCAGAAATTGGAAAAGTTACTAAATATCATCTTGCTCGAAATTTAGGGATAGATGTATGCAAGCCGGACAGGCATCTTGTTAGAATAGCGAATCAATTTAATACAACGCCCTATGAGCTTTGCGAGAAGCTATCTGTGGAGACTGGGGATCGTATTGGGGTTGTTGATTATGTGCTCTGGCGGGCGGCTAATCTCAAATGGCTATAAAAATAAGGATCTTTTGAAATAATCTGAAAAAGTTAAGATCTTCCCGGAAAGGTGAAGACGAGCAATAAACAACATCACGAATTTTTATTAATTCGAAAGGATGTCTGGTCTTGCTCTGGAACAGGAGTTATGCAGCTGATAATCCCTAAACATGTCCCAGAGTTTATTCTTGACCGGGAATCCAGGAGGTAACGCATGCCCTGAATCCACTACTTTCAGCGCTACTCATCTGTAGAAAATACGGTCACGGACAACACATTACAGTTATTAGCAAGGATTTATGCATACTCACCGACGAAAGCGTCGCTTTTGCTAATTGAATTGACCGGGGAGTCGATCGAGATAGGGATTGAAATCAACTAGCAAGAGCGAGGCGAAGAGTCCGTACCGGATGGATCAGTAATTCAGAGAAGTTTCAAAATTCTCATAGAGTCGAAGGTTGATTTTCCTCACGACTTGACCCCAATGCGACCATTTTGATATTTCCCAGTAGACCAGAATCCGGGCTATTGTTGGAGCATGGATATAAGGTGCATTTTTTAAAATCGACATTCATATACCAGACTTCTTCAAATAACTTCAAAAAGCACAGATTTCATTGGACACTGTCTCGTG
>CAZTHW010000104.1:0-8375 GCA_964613595.1 uncultured Desulfobacteraceae bacterium
GTCTGCATCTTCCTTGTATCTGCGGCAAACTTGAAAATCGCTCAATTTAGGTTTAAGGGGGTTGATTGCCATGATATTCACAGGGTTCGAGAAACTCGTGGAAGAGCGCATCCGCCATGCACAGCGCAGCGGGGAATTCGATAATCTCGAAGGCGCCGGAAAGCCGCTTGAGCATGAGGACCTTGGCAGGATTCCGCAGGAGCTGAGGCTGTCCTATAAAATCCTCAAAAATGCGGACTGCCTTCCCCCGGAAATCGAACTGCGAAAAGAAATCATCCGCACAGAGACCCTGTTGTCCAGCCTTGAAGATGAATACACGCGATACCGCACGCTCAAGAAACTCAATTACCTGATCATGAAGCTCAATACCATGCGCGGCGGATCTGTGGAACTCGAGATCCCTCAGCAATATGAAGGCAAAGTCCTGGATCGTATCTCCGTGGGGAAAAAATCGGACGATGCCTCTTAAAGGCATAAAAACAGGAACCCATGTTCAAATACAAGGGCAATGACGGCAGTGTGACCAAGGGCGTTTTTATCGCTTATTTCATACTGCTCTTTCACGTCGTGCTGTTGGCGGTGGTGGGCCTGCTGGTGCTTTTTTTCAGCGGGATCGTAAACTACCTGTTATGGATTTTGCTTGGCGGGTTCGGCCTGATCATCGGCTCCGGGTATTTGCTGTTGCGGTACCTGCGGAAAAAGGGCGGGTCCCTGGTCAAAATTCTCAGCCTTCCGGAATTTCAGGGCAAAGATATTGAAGTGAGCGTTATGGGCGGGCTGGCCTCGGTGAAGATCCACGGCAGTGAAGGTCAACCGCAGATGATCGGCACGGACTCCGACACCCGGCATAAAACAGGCATCCAGGATGAGACCTCTTCGGAAATCCGGGATCTGAGTCGGCTGGCCGGCCTGCTTGAAGACAACCTCATCACCCGGGACGAGTACCAGCAGGCCAAGCAGCGGCTTCTTGAGCAGTAACGCGATTTAACCCCGCGCATAGAACCCGATGAATTAACCTTGAACCTTGAAACCATGCGCCTGACAAAACGAAACGTGGCACTGCTCTCCGGCGGAAGTTCCGGGGAACGCGAAATATCGCTCAGGGGAGGCGATCAGGCCTATGCCGCGCTGGATTCGTCGAAATACGCGGTCTTCCGCTATGATCCGCAAACCGACCTGGGCCGGCTGGTGGCGGATGCCGCAAACATCGACGCCGCACTGGTCATCCTGCACGGGGTGCCCGGCGAGGACGGAACCATCCAGGGGCTGCTGGATCTGCTGAAAATCCCGTACCAGTGCACCGGCGTCATGGGCAGCGCCATTGCCATGAACAAGCTGGTATCCAAGTATTTTTATGAAAAGGCCGGAATTCCCGTGCCAAAATACGTGGGCCTGCAGCGGGACGAAAAAGTTGATGCCGCCCGGATTATCGACCAACTGGGCCTGCCCCTGGTAATCAAGCCCGCCAGCGCCGGATCGAGCCTGGGCTTGAGTATCGTCCGTTCTGCAGCCGACTTTGCTCCGGCCCTGGAAGCCGCCTTTGCCTGCGACGAAACAGCAGTGGCAGAGGAGTACCTGTTCGGCACGGAAATCACCGGCGGCGTGCTGGGCAACCGGGAGCTTCAATCCCTGCCCATCGTCGAGATCGTGCCCGGCGGGGATCATGAGTTTTTCGATTTTGAGGCCAAGTATTCGGCCGGTGAAACCGATGAAATCTGCCCGGCCAGGATCGCGCCGGAACTTGCGCAAACCGCCGGCGACCTGGCTGCGGCCGCACACCGGGCCCTGTTTTGCAGCGGATGCAGCAGAACCGACATGATCATCAGCAGCGGCCGTATACGTGTTCTGGAAACCAACACCATTCCCGGCATGACCCCGGTCAGCCTGCTGCCCCTGGCAGCCAAAGCCGCGGGCATGGATTACGCAAAGCTTCTGGACCGCCTCATTGAACTGGCCATGGAAAAACGAATAGACCAGACCACAAGCGATTGGCAAAACCCATCTTTTATCAGGGAGCAGGAGCCTTTATGAAGATTCTCATCGTCGGCGGCGGGGGCAGAGAACACGCCCTTGCCTGGAAAATCGCCAAAAGCCCCGAGGTGGAGCAGATCTTCTGCGCGCCGGGAAATGCCGGCATCGCGGAAGTTGCCGATTGCGTGGACATTTCCGCAGGCAGCACCGACAAGCTGGCGGCGTTTGCCGCAGAGAACCGCATCGACATGACCGTGGTCGGACCGGAGGCGCCCCTGTCTGCGGGTATCGTGGACACCTTCCAGGCCGCCGGGCTTCGCGTGTTCGGCCCCACAGCGGCCGCCGCGGCCATCGAGGCCAGCAAGTCCTATGCAAAGCAGCTCATGGAAAAATACAATATCCCCACAGCCAGGGGACATTCCTGTTCCGACTTTGACCGGGCCTGCCGCTATATTGATACCGCGGGCCCCCCTGTGGTGGTCAAGGCAGACGGGCTGGCCGCGGGCAAGGGGGTTTCCGTGTGCCACACCCGGGAGCAGACGCTTGACGCGCTGAAGCGCATGATGGTCGACAACGAGTTTGGCGATGCAGGAAAAACCGTGGTGGTCGAGGAATGCCTGCAAGGCGAGGAGGCCTCGTTTCTGGCCTTTACCGACGGCAAAACCGTTGTGCCCCTGCCTTCTTCCCAGGATCACAAGACCGTCTACGACGGCGATAAGGGCCCCAACACCGGGGGCATGGGTGCCTACTCGCCCGCGCCGGTGGTTGATGCGGTAATGCGGAAAAAAGTCATGGACCAGGTCATGCAGCCCATGGTCGACGCCCTGGCAGCAGAGGGGCGGCCCTATAAGGGCGTGCTGTATGCCGGCCTGATGATCAACAAGGACAGTGTCCGGGTGGTGGAATTTAACTGCCGGTTCGGCGACCCGGAGGCCCAGCCGCTTCTGATGCGGATGAAAAGCGATATCGTTCCGATCATGAAGGCGGTCATTGACGGCGGGCTGGAAAATCAGCGCATCGAGATTGACCCGCGGCCGGCGGTATGCGTGGTCATGGCCGCCAAAGGATACCCGGGATCCTATGCCAAGGGCAAGGAAATTCAGGGATTGGGCAATGTCGCCCGCATGAAGGACGTGGCGGTTTTTCATGCCGGTACAAAGCGGGAAAACAACGCCGTGGTCACCAGCGGCGGCCGGGTGCTGGGCGTGACCGCCCTGGGAAGTGACATCAAAAAAGCCATATCCAGGGCCTATGAAGCAGCCGGAAAAATTACCTGGGAGGGCGCGCATCACCGCACCGACATCGGAAAAAAAGCACAGGACCGCCTGGCCGTGCCGCCGGCAGTGGGCATCATCATGGGCAGCGACTCGGACCTGCCGGTGATGACCGCGGCCGCAGAGCAGCTCAAGCGATTTGACATTCCCTACGAGATGACTGTGGCTTCGGCCCACCGCACCCCGGAGCGGGCCGCGGAATTTGCCGCATCCGCCCCTGCTCGGGGCATCAAGGTTATTATTGCCGGGGCCGGACACGCCGCGCACCTGGGCGGGGTGCTGGCCGCGCACACCACGCTGCCGATACTCGGCGTACCCATTGATTCCTCAGCCCTGAGCGGGTTTGACGCCCTGCTTTCCACCGTGCAGATGCCTCCGGGCGTGCCCGTGGCCACCATGGCCGTGGGAAAGCCGGGCGCCAGGAACGCGGCCGTGTTTGCCGCCCAGATGCTTGCCCTGTCCGACCCGGAGATGGCTAAGCGCCTGGAAGCCTTCAAGGCGGACATGGCTGAAGAAGTCAATAAAAAGGCCCGGAGTCTTGACGGGTAATGCCGCCATCCGGTCCGTTGATCCCGGTGCGCCGGACCCGGACTTGATTGCATATGCCGCGGAACTTATCCGCGGCGGGCAAGCGGTGATATATCCCACCCGGTGCCTGTACGGCCTGGGCGCGGACGCCTTGAATCCCGATGCCGTGGACCGGGTGTTTTGGATCAAGCAGCGGGCTCTGACCAATCCCGTGTCCATCCTTGTGGCCGACCGGGAAATGCTCGAGGCCTGTGCCGCTGAAATCCCGAAGACTGCCGAAAAAATCATGCAAAGTTGCTGGCCGGGCGGGATCACGCTGGTGCTTCGGGCAGGCGGCATCCTGCCGCGCGCCCTGACCGGGGGAACGGGTACCATCGGCATTCGCATGCCCGCCCATCCCGTGGCCAGCGCCCTGGCCGCGGCGGTCCAAAGGCCGATTACCGCCACCAGCGCAAATATTTCCGGGCAAACCGGGCCCCGGGAGATCGAAACGATTCCCGGGACCGTGACCGAAGCCGCCGGCCTTGTCCTGGATGCAGGAGAACTTGACCCAGGCATCGGATCCACCATACTTGATGTCACCTGCACGCCGCCCCGGATTCTGCGGGAAGGCGCGGTGGCTGCAAACGATCTGCGCAGTCTGATAACGCTGGCCGATTAGGAGATAACCGATATGCGGGAGACTGACTCATGAATGCCGACCAACGAAGCCTTGCCGAAGGCGTGCTTTATACTGACATGTACGAGCTGACCATGGCCCAGCTTTTTTTCCGCATGGGCATGCACGAGAAAAACGTGCATTTTGAGCATTTTTTCCGCAAATACCCGGATTACGGTTCCCACCAGGCGGGCTACTGCCTCAATGCCGGGCTGGAATGGCTGGTGGACTGGATGCGCGAGGCCCACTTCGGACAGGCGGAACTCGAATGCCTGCGCGCCCAGAAGCAGCGTAACGGTGAGCCCATGTTTGCCGAGGACTTCCTGCAATGGCTGGCCGGACAGTCGTTTCTTGATCGGTTCACAGTGCAGGCCGTTCCAGAGGGCCGGGTGGTGCATCCCAACGTACCCCTCACGGTGATCCACGGCCCCCTGGCCCTGGCCCAGCTCCTGGAATCCTCGCTGCTTAACCGCCTGAACTTCCAGACCCTGATTGCCACCAAGGCCGCCCGGGTGCGGGATGCCGGATGCCGGCGCCTGATGATCGAATTCGGTCTCAGGCGGGCCCAGGACCGGGGCGGCAATGCCGGTACCCGGGCCGCCCTGATCGGAGGCGCGGATTTTTCCTCCAATACCGGCATGTCCTGCGCCCTGGGGTATACGCCCAAGGGCACCCATGCCCACAGCATGGTCCAGGCCTTTATCGCCCTGGGACAAGGCGAACTGGATGCGTTTCGGGCCTATGCGGACGTGTACCCGGATGACTGCCTGCTGCTGGTAGACACCATCAATTCCCTGGAAAGCGGTATTCCCAACGCGATCAAGGTCTTTGAGGAGCTCCGGAAAAAGGGGCACAAGCCGGTGGGCATTCGTCTGGATTCCGGGGACCTTGCCCATCTTTCCATCCAGGCGGCCAAGATGCTCAATGCCGCGGGATTCGAGGAGGCCGCGATCCTGCTGAGCAACCAGTTAGACGAGATGGTGGTCTGGCAGATTATCAGCCAGATCCGGGAGGAAGCCGGCAGGTACGGCCTGGACCCGGATCACCTGATCAACCGGCTGGCCTACGGGGTGGGCACCCGGCTGGTGACCTCCAGGGGCCAGGGCGCCCTGGACGGGGTGTATAAGCTCACGGCAGTGGAAAAAAACGGGCAGTGGATTCCGGCGATGAAAGTCTCCGAAACCCCGGAGAAGATCATCAACCCCGGGTTTAAAAACGTGTGGCGCATCTACAACGGCCGCGATCACGCCACTGCGGACTTAATGGGCCTGCAGGATGAAGACCCGCATCAGATGAATCCACTGGAACTGCGGCACCCCACGGACCGGGGCACTCGGCGTATCATCAGCCCGAACAATCTCGGCCGGATCGAACCCCTGCTGGTTGATATCATCCGGGACGGCAAACAGGTTTATGAAACCCCGTCCATCGAGGATATGCGCAAACAGCGCGACCAGGACCTCAACCGGCTGGATCCCGGTGTGAAGCGCCTGGTCAACCCGCACATATACCACGTCTCCCTGACGCCGAAACTGTGGCAGCTCAAGCGGGATCTGGTTGAAAAAAGCGGGGAAAACGCGGACATTATCCTGTAAGCAGTACCCGGATGCAAATCATGCTTGCATTTTGCCGCGGATTTGGTTATTTTTGCGCCTGCAAGATTGGAACCCTGTGGGGACAGAATTCCAGTCTCCCCCTTTTGACAAATGTACGTGCCGGAGTGGTGGAAGTGGTAGACGCAGAGGACTCAAAATCCTCCGCCCTTTTTGGGTGTGCGAGTTCGAGTCTCGCCTCCGGCACCATTTATTTCAAGCCAAGCCCTCCTATTTATGAAAGCTGAAGATCTGGTGGAGTTCATTGGTTCAGCGAGTTCCCGGATGGCGTGGCACCGGGAATGGTTATGACTCGCAATTAAAACGGGCAGACTCAGGAAATTGCCAAACGCCATTTATTTTCAATGCCTGAGTCTGCCCGTTTTATTGTATCAATTTATGATACTGCCCCGGATGTTATAGACATAGCATAAAAGCGAGTAAGTCTTTCTTTTCCTGCTCAGTGAGATCCAGCTCCAGCACCAGATTAAAAAACTCAACGGTATCCGCAAGGGTTAAAAGCCTGCCATCGTGATGATATGGCGGAGAATCCTTAATGCCCCGGAGGGTGAATGACTTTATTGGGCCGTCCGGGATGCTGAAATGATCATTGATCATCTCAGGTGTGTAAAATTTTTCCAGGTGTAAATCCTGCATTTCATGATTTGTATAAGCAGGCGCCGGATGACATTCCGCACAGCGGCCCTTGCCAAAGAAAATTTCTTCTCCGCGACGTTCCTTCTCGGTTGCCTTATCCTCGACAAGGCGTCCAGCAGGATCAAGCTTAGGTGCCGGCGGGAAATCAAACATATTCTGCATTTGAGCCATCATTGCAACCTGGCTGGCGCGATCCGGCAGATTTACCCCCTTTTTGGCCGCAGTAACATGATCGCCGTCAAAGTAAGCGGTTCGCTGCTCAAACTCGGTAAAGTCTTCGACCGACCGGAGAGACCGCTTTGACCCATGAATCTGCTGATTGTACAAGCCCCTGAGACTAACCGTATCCAGCCGAAAACGGGCCGACTGCGGCCTGGTGTCAGGATTCAAGTGGAATGCCGCATTTGTATGCCCGTTCACGTGGCAATCAAGGCAAGTCACGCCCAAACTCGGTTCCCTGACCTTTCGATCCTCTGTCTGGTTAAACTGCTGCTGCGGGAAAGGGGTTAGCAGCAGCCGCATTCCTTCCATTTGAACCGGAGTGAGAATGCCTTTGAACAATTCGTAATAGTTCTTGACTGAAAGAACCTTGCCCTGGGATACATCCCCCAGGTCGGGACGAGAGGTTAAATAGATCGGCGGCGGGAATTCAGGCGTGAAGTGTGCAGGTATATCAAACTCGGTGTCAAACCGCTCGAGATCTCTGCTTTCAAGTTTCTGCATCTTATCAATCTGGTTCTGCGGGAATACCTGTCCCCCAGTGCTGTGCTTCGAATGTGGCAGAGGCCGGAAACCCATGGGGAAGAGATTCTTTTTCTTGATCTCTGCCGGGGTCATTTCGGATAATTCTTCCCACGTGACATCTCCGTGAAGTTTGACCCGCACGCCTTGTTGAACCGGTTTGCGGCCGGCAGACATCATTGTGTCGGAAGGCATATCACTTAAATCATAACGTTTTTCCAAAAGCTTTTGCTGGCGCTTGTCATACTTTTGTTTTGCTTCAGAGTCCATTTCCATGGTCTCTTTGAAGCTTTTCTCAATAACCACCGGCATGTAGGTGCCACCCTCCAAGGGTGTCGTTTTCTCGGCCATAACGAGGCCACTAAGTCCGGTCACGACACCACCCAAACTCAGACAAATGGCCGCCACAAGAATTTTGTTCCGCATTTTTCTCTTCCTTTCCCGAATAAATGGATTCGGTTTTGGGTTTAAAGCCTGGTTCAATCATTAATACCAATCAGGCTCTTTCTTTTTATTTGCAAGGCCTCCACATCACATTTGATGATGCGAGCGATGGATGCAATGGGCGGTGTGCAAAGTGAGCTGGATGGTTTTGGCGACGTGGTCGAAGTTCAAAGGTCTTTTTACCCTGAAAGCAGCATCAATTTTAATTATTGTTCTGATTGATCAAGTGTCAAACTGAATTGCCGGAATCAGGGTTGCCTTTCTGTTGATTCCGGCAATCCTCATAAGAAATGGGTGTGGCTCTTTTTTGAGAACACCTAAAGTTTAAAATATCAATGAGATATTGATTTTAATGGCCTGGGCGACAGGCCTCTTCGGTAAGGATATTTTCGATGGCGAGTCATAAGCTGGCTCATTTTTTAAGCTACGGGGAAAGATTGTTTGATTCAGTTCAATTTTTTTCGGCAGTAATTTTTTTCTGGACATTTTGCCCGTGCTCCGCTATGGAAT